>NZ_OY764544.1:0-302066 GCF_963668475.1 uncultured Methanospirillum sp. | reverse complement strand
ATGTATCCTGCTTAAGACATTCAAGGAGTAGGAGGTTATTCTATCTTTGGTACGAATAATGCAAGGTATTAAGGATGTTCTCTTCTGCGTTCTCCTCCTCGTTCACACCGATCTGGTATACGAATCTCACCATATGGTTGATGATTGACCATTTTTTATTCAGATATCTGAAAAATACCATATAACAGGATTATAATACAGGACTATAAATCGGTATTGCTATTAATATTGGGATGAATTTGCTTTTATTGCAGGTGACATCCAATTTTTTTATACAGATTGATCCTGACAGTATCGTGGGGATGAGCATCAACATAATATTGACCGGTATAATCATACGGTTTCTTGCTATCCGGACATTTGGCTGATTTTCTGAATCGTAATTCACGTAAAAGAAGAGCACAGGATTATAAAGAACTGGTATATCGCTATAATATATGGAATAATGCTAAATTTGTTCACAATTTACCTGTTATAATTTTCCTTTGTATATCGGTCAGATGTTGAAGATGAGGAGATAAAGATTGGATCATTACTCGCCCTCAAATCACCATAAATGTGGTAAAAAAGTGTATAGTTTACTTTTCCCGTTTCAGAACCTGATATAATGCAAAGGCATAGTTTGACTCTGCTTTTTTCGTTCCGGTATTGATGTAATTAATCGTGAGAGTATCATCAGCGGTTATATCTGCAATATAAGTCCCTCCGCTTGAATCAACAATAAATACTGTCTTTCCATCAGATCTGATACTACCGGCAATTAGCTCCTCGACCATCTTTGTAGAATCATTAAAGACGTTCGTACCAAAGACCACGTTTCCCGTTTGATTGAGAATCCAGTAATCTTCAGTACCTGTGGAGTTCAACAGTTCTCCAGAATACCTGAATCCTTCAATTTTTTCTTCAACCCATTTTCCGGTAAGATTCATTGATGATTCGGCACTAACCGAATAGATTCCCAGGATGATAAAAAAAACCAGTACAAGAAGCAGGTTCGCTTTCATATATGTGGAATTTACTTTCAGTCAGATATACTTTTTTAAAAGACATCTCGTTAATGTGTACCTCAATGGGAAGAAGATTATTAAAAAAATGTTGAATATCTTTGATTCGACTGATATTTCTGTCAAGAATAGATAAAGTCTCCAACAAGACTGGATTGTTTTTATTACCGGAATATATAGGAAGAATCGTTTATAATGGGATGATATCTATATTCTTAAAATACAGTATGGAGCAAATCGTGAGAATTTCAGGCTCCAGTCTCTCTGACTTACAATAACATTTTGCAGAAAAACAGATAAACCTACCTTTTATATCCTCTAAAAATGACTTAATCTCCAGGAGCATAAATTGCCATGAGTACATTATCGACTATAATACACGACTTTATTCTTCCGATTATCCTGATCCTGAATATTTGTTTTGCGATTACCGTTGTTTTTATTGAGCGAAAGAATCCTACTGCTACGATTGCCTGGCTCATGGTCCTCGTGTTTATCCCGGTCATCGGGTTCGTTCTCTATCTCTTTTTCGGGCAGAGTTTCTACCGGGATCGGATGTTTAAAATCAAAAAGGAGGATGATGAGCACGTATCTGAAATAATCAAACTTCAGAAGAAGGAACTCTTCCGGGAAGATCTGCCTATTGGACAACCGATTCCAGAGTCGTATCGCCGGATGATGTTGATGCTAATGGAGAGCAGTCGTGCTCTTGTCACCGTGCATAATAAGGTACGCATTTTTGTTGATGGTAACGACAAATTTTCTGCACTCCTTGAGGCAATTCGCGGTGCACAAGATCATATCCATATGGAGTATTACATTCTCAAAGATGATGAGATCGGGAATGAAATATTTACTGCACTAATAGAACGAGCACGTGCAGGGGTATCAGTCAGATTTCTAGGTGACGGCCTGGGTGCTGCCGGACCTGGTAAGGAATTTTTTAAGCCATACCTTGAAGCAGGTGGCAAACTGGCGTTCTTCTTCCCATCGCTCATTCATATAACTCATCCCAGGATTAATTACCGTAATCATCGGAAGATTGCAATTATTGATGGGAAAACCGGGTTTATTGGGGGATTTAATATTGGAGATGACTATCTCAGCAGGATTGTTGAGTGGGCTCCATGGCGTGATACTGCAGTGCAGGTTGATGGAGATAGTGTTGCAGCAATGCAGATCAGGTTCTTCCTTGACTGGAATTATGCTGCCAAAGAGGATGAACTGATATATGATCAAAGGTATTTCCCGGATCGACATGATTCTTCTGGCACATGGCTCCCGATGCAGATCGTCTCCGGTGGTCCGGATACGTACTGGAATCCGATAAAAGAATCATACCTGAAACTGATTCAGTTGGCATCTGAATCGGTTTACATTCAGACGCCCTATTTTATTCCTGATGACAGTATCCTTGATGCATTACGAATGGCCGCATTATCAGGAATTGACGTCAGAATAATGATGCCGGCAAAACCAGATCACTGGTTTGTATACTGGGCAGGGTATTCGTATATCGAACAACTGCTCGAATCCGGAGTGAAAGCATATACGTATGATTCCGGTTTTATTCATGCAAAAACTATCGTTATAGATGAGGCTGCTGCATCTGTGGGAAGTGCGAACTGGGATGTCAGGAGTTTCCGGTTAAATTTTGAGACAAATGCCATCATGTATGATCAGGAGATTGCAAAAGAACTGAAGAATTACTTCCTCAAAGATCTTGAGGTCTGTTCTCCACTGGATAAAGACCGGTTTGCTGCACTTCCATCAAAGATAAAGTTAAAACTCTCAATTTCCCGGGTATTCTCTCCACTTCTCTAAATTATTTTTTTTGGCATTACCGGATTCTATACCATACGGATATGGGAGAAAAGATCAGGTATCAGATCTTTCTAAAATGGTTCTATCTGTCAACGAATGTGTTATTTCAGAGACTTTCGATAAATTATCGTTTTTCAGACAAACATTCTGAAGAAAAAATTTATGTTGAGGAATTTTTCGAATTTCAATATGATCCAGGATGCATTAGATAGTAAATGTGTATTCGAATCAATTCAGTGAAAATTACTTCTAATTTATGATAATTTGGCATTTTAGAAGATAATTATGCATAATTATTAAAAAAAATTACTTTTCATGTTAATCTTGACCTTCTTTTTGTTTCATGTATTCTCTTCCCCAGACGCTGATTGCATCAAGGACAGGAAATGCAGTTTTTCCAAGAACGGTTAGTTCATACTCCACCCGTGGAGGAATTTCTGGATATGCGGTTCTCGTGAGTAAACCATCAGCCTCCAGTTCTCTTAGATTTTGTGTAAGAACCGACTGGGTTATTCGGGGTACACTCCTCTGTAACTCCAGAAAACGGAGCGACTTTTTGCGCAGATGCCAAAGGATCTCAGGTTTCCATTTCCCACCGATGATAGAAAGATAGACATGTATCGTATCATCAATAAGTATTTCATCTACTATTTTAGATTTATTCGTCATTTTTCAATTAGTATTCAATACAGTACTATATTGTATTGAGCATACTGGTATGTTTTTCCTCCTATCAGGTAATTTTTATTAGATATGATAATGGTGAGTTATGAAGGTTAATTTTTCTATTGCTAGTGATAGATGTACCCAGTGTGGCATATGTAGTCAGGTATGTCTCTCCTCAATTATTATCCAGGATTCAGTCACCAAAGTTCCTGTAATTGTAGATGAATCACTAGAATATTGCACTGTATGTGGACATTGTGAGTCGTTTTGCCCGCATGGGGCTATCAGGATCGATTCTCCTGAAATGGTTCCATTTCCAGGAATGTCATCAGTTCAGAAGATTCAACCTGATATGGTGCAACATTTGATAACTTCACGGCGGACTATCAGGAAATATCAAAACAACCCTATTCCGAAGGAAAATCTTATGGATATTCTCGATATAGTGCGGTATGCTCCAAGCGGGTTTAATCTGCACCCGGTTGAATGGATGATCGTAACAGATCCTGCTCTTATTCATAATTTGTCATCTTCAACTACCACATGGTTACAGTCCCTACAAGGAGTAGAGAATTCTGGTGAATATGCTCCACTATTACCTGTGATCTCTACAATTCTTACAGCGTGGGAATCAGGCGAAGATCCTATCTGTTATCATGCCCCTGCTCTTATCATTGCTCACGCTGAAAAGACAGTTCATAGTGCCGGATACGATGCCATCATTGCTCTCAGTTACCTGGACCTTATTGCCCATGTATATGATCTTGGTACCTGTTGGGCTGGCCTCCTGCAAATGGCGTTATCCGGTTCACCTGAAGTGTATGGATTGCTTCCGATTCCACCGGGTCATGTGGTACATCATATTTTGATCATCGGAAAGCCACTGTATGATGTTCATCAGATTCCGAAAAGACCTCCTGTGAAAGTGTCTTTTGTATAATGGATGAATCCTGGATAATACAGGAAAAAGAATGGTTCGATAAATGTTGCAGCCTTATCGATCCAAAGCTGCCACCGGTTTGGAGAATATATCTGATAGTATTATCAGTATCTCTTATAGCAGGGATATAAAAAAGCAATGAACCAATATAAAGAGATGAAATTTTATCCCAAATACCAGAAATCTACAATCATCTTGTAGAGAAATGGTAGTGTATTACCATCCAGGATACGGATAAAACTCTACATGTCCGGGTATTCTTACCGGTTCTCTGAACTATCTTCTTCTTTATTCTGCAACACCTGGTTATTGGTAAATTTTGCCGAATATCGGGAGAGGGTATGGGATATCCGGTTTTTGTATGCTCTACTATGTGATCCGATCAAAGAACCTGTGTAGGGAACAAAACTCCAGGCAATAACTCCTGCAGTTGCTCCTTTGCGGAGATATGTTCCGGTTTTTCCGACTACAATATTCTCTCTCTTTCTGATACATGCAAGAAATTCTTCAGCAGTATCAGCTGGTGCTCCGGTCAGGACACTACCGACATCAGAGAGAAGATGAGCATCTGAACCACCGGTAAACGGAGTGGAGTATTTCTGTACATACTGAATTGCCTTATGATTCAGGTTCCAACTCATACCTCCACAGATTACCTCGAATCCGTCTATGTGATCAAGCACCCCGGGCAGCATCTGTTTTTCTACGCATTTGAGGACACCCCGGTTTATCCCGAAGTATCCATACGGATGAGCTGCAATCCGGAGGCATGAGTACTCTTCTGCAAGAATGAGACACTCGGAGACAGGGAGATTTTCAGGAACTTGTGAACCTATTCGCTTCTTTTCCCGGTTCAGGTCTTGGAAATAATCTTCAAGTTCACTGGATGTCTCGAAATAGATGAGGAGATGAGGACCTTCCCGGGTCTCCAGTTCAATGCCGGGAATGACGAGTAGATCTTTTTGAGTTATGACTGCCTCAATGGCACCCTTGATCTCGTTGTGATCTGTGATCGCAACTCCAACCTGGTTTTTCCGGGCATATGACAGAAGGTCAGGAATACGGGTCATTCCATCCGAATACCGGGTATGAAGATGCATATCAACCGGATGGCACCCGGATTTTTTGAGAGATGCAATATCTGGTTTTTGGTATTGGATACTCCCGGGTTCGAATGATGTCATGTGTTTGATCAATCCTGTTTTTTGTATTCTCTTGGATTCACAATACAGTGGATATCTGGATACAATACATGAGAAATTCCTTTAGAAGATTGGGCTCAGTAAGAAGATGAGATTACCCATCCATCCCGGGTTTGGTATCCGGGTATATCGTGCTTCAGGAAGATGAGGACGAGATATGAGATCCAAGTGTCAGGTTAAATGTAGAGAAGAATGCCAGATATAACCGGGAAGGAACGAGTAGCCGTAACTGAAAAAATCAGAAACAGTGTTCTCTCCTGGTATGTTTCATGTAATTTGGATTTCGGTATGATTTGTCAACATACGTACATAAAGGATTTATATTATTTCGTGCAACTATATGTTGCACAAAATGTCTAACAGGTTAGAGGAAAACAAGGAACATTTCTCTGCAAGGATATCATCATTTTTGGTTCAAAAAATAAAAGAAAAATCTAAAACTGAAGACCGTTCGGTTACATCTGTCGTAGAAGAGGCATTTTTACAATATTTTAAAGACGAATTGCCTGGTTTATGTAAATCATGTAAATCTATGAATGAACCCACTGATCGGTTTTGTAATCGATGCGGAAAGCCACTTGTTGAAGAGGCCTGGGAAGATTATTTTAAAAATTTCGAGGAGTTCTGGAAGAAAGATGAATATCTGGAAAAACTAAAGAACATGCTTGTTGAACACTCAAATAAAAAATCTGAAAGTGTAAGTGATGGATAATGACAATCTCTGTGAGAAATGTTTCATGAGTGGTATTATAATTATGATTACTCCCGAAAGATTTCTACAATATTCAGGTCCTAAAACCCCATATTCAATATTCTTACTTATTAATTGAAATCTCATCGTACTAATATTACATATCATGTAATCACTCTAGAATTTCTGTTTACTAGTAAGAATGACTTTTAAAAATTCGATAATAATTCTTGAATTATGTCATCACCTCTTGCCTTTTTAAAAACACCATGATATGGTCAAGTATCAGATCTGGATCTTTTCTTGCAATCATATGATCACCTTCCAGAAGGATTAACTGAGAATGGGATATCCCCTCATGTAATTCTTGAGCCATTGAAACCGGAGTTGATCGGTCTGTTGTTGTATTTATAATGAGAGTGGGAGCATGAATTAAGGGTAATAGTTGCACACTGTTAAATGTAACCAGTGCATTAAATTGTCTTTTAAACGAGGGTATTGTTGGAGGAAATAGTAATGCTTTTTCCATAAAACCAGGCATTATCATCGTGTTATATAATCTATCATATGCTTCCAATGCTTCAGGTTCATCAGGTCCAGGTGAACGGGCAGCGGCGACATGAAGAATGAGACTTTTTACACTCTTTGGATACCTGCTGGTAAGTGACAATGCAATCCGTGAACCGGTAGATATTCCCAGGATATGAGCAGTCTTAATTTTAAGAGAATCCATGAGACATGCTGTATCATCGGCCATCATTTCTATTGAGTATTCATGATCAGGTTTACCAGAACGCCCTGTACCCCTTGTATCATAATGAATAATCTTGTACAGCCCATAGGCCTTCAGTTTGAGTAAGTCTATAAATGGGAGGATTTCACCACCGATTCCCCAGATAACAATCAAAGGAGACCCAGTTCCATGCACTTCATAATACATTGAGATACCATTGCAGTCAGTATTTGGCATATGGGATAACCATCCTACATTTGTAATTTCAGATATTTTTTATCAAATTGAAAGAGAATACATCCTCTCTCATCCCAGTGATTACACACATCACAGTTCTTATGATCCAAGAGGCATTTTCTGCCTGTACTTTCAAATGGACACCCATCACGTTTTTTGCAGACTGCACAACATGTTCCGGTTGGTCTGTTTGCAATATAATCAGGATTAAGATATGAGTCAGTATTCATCAGATAGTCACTTCCATAAATGAAAGAAAATCACAGACACTTCGATCAGCATTTTTTCCGGTAAACAAGAGATTTTTGTACTCTTCACTTCTGATAATTCTGATATCAGCAAAATTCCACTGACTCAAAAAATTTCTCTCAGCATGATCAGGAATTCCAAATTTCAATGGTTCACCATTCAATTGAGTGAATTTTACAATATTCTTGGCATACTCATTTTTTTCTCCGCTAACCACAGATTCTGGATAATAATCAAAAAGGATCTTACTTCCAACCGGGCATTCTTTTGAGAAATATTGGAATATCCGGTGAATGGAGTCTGATGATAGGTACATAATCAGACCTTCCATTATGACAAGAGTTTTCTTTAATTCACTAAAGCAGGAAGATGATAAAGCAACATCCAAATCCCCGGTTTCAAGATTTAATGGAATATAGGTTACATTATCAGGTAATGTTCCAAATATTCTTCTGATTATCTCTTTTTTTACTGATTGAGTTTCAGGGTGATCGACTTCAAAAACCTTAAAATTGTGGTCTATTTCAGGTGTCCGATACGGACGAGTGTCATAACCAGCTCCGAGAATTATTAGTTGAGCAAAATCATGTGAAATACACTCGTTAAGGACCAAATCAAAATATTTGACCCTGGCACGAATTGAGTTTCCCAAACCTGGAAACAGGTTTTCCATCTCCTGAACTTTCTTTTCTGCTTCACGGGGATGTTCTGCTGCAAACTTCAGGATCTCCGGGTTAATGAAATGAACAGCATATGGATCAGAGAATATTCTCACATCTTCTGGAAGCATTGTTTCTGACAGCCGATGCATCGCCATACCTTCGGCCATTCTGCTAGGTGTTTTTGGTCTGCTTTCTTGCATATCTGGTTGTTCTATATTCCGTGAATCATCGCTCATGTTTACCATACTCCTGGAATGAGACGAAATCTGACTTCTTTCACGTACTCATTATACCCAAACAATTCTCTCTGTAGAGTTTCATCCTCCAGGTATGTTCGAATGACAAATGCCGTTACTACAACTGTTGCCGGAACGAGGGCCCAGACAGAGCTCAACATGAAACATTGAAAAATGGTGTAGGAACATACTCCAAGATAACCAGGATGACGAAGAAATCGATATGGTCCATGAGAAATTACCTTATGACCACGTTCGGACTGGATTCTTACTGTTGTTGAGAAAAAGGTATTAGATAGAATTCCCCATGCAAAGAGGACATTACCAAATATTACCATGAGAACTGAAAAAACCTGAATACTTACCGGGATATCGCCAGACCAACCAAATCGATGATCGAGACCTGCGATAATCCATGTGATTATTCCAAACAGGAATATAATAATCAGGAGATAATGATCCCATTTTTTAGAGTCTGGATGTTTTTTTGTTCGTTCCTTCGAGAGGTCTGGATTGATATATAGTGTGATGTACGAATTACTGATCAGGAAAATTAGTACGTATAACCAGCCCATCGGCCAATTAATCGTTCCAGCGGATAAAAAAAGTAGAACTCCGGTTGGAAGATTAAATAGAAGCAGTATCTTAATTATAGAACAAATCCGGATTATATTTTCAATTCTTTTGTCATCAAGAGAATTAGTCATTTCTGATACCTCCAGATGAAAATTGGATGGGCATTATCAGACTGTTCTTCTTAAATTGCCGGTTGAGACAAAGTAACGAAACACAAACATCAGAATTTAATCTATTTGGAATGAGATTTTTGCCAATATTCCACACCTTACTTCTTGTTAACGCTCATTGGATCTTGATCAGGGTTTTATAAGGCCGCGCTCATTCGTTTTTGATCACCCATTTATTAAGTAGAACGAATAAATCCCCTCCGTATGTGAGGTGGATATTTGAGGTGAAAACGATGGCAGAGATCCAACAAATCGTTGCATCTTACAATAGATGCGGCTCATATAGCCAGGTTGCACGAGAGTTCCACATCTCTCGTAACACGGTCAAGAAGTATGTTCTCCGGGTAAATGAGGTTAGATCCGGACTTAGGGATGAGATCCTTCCTTCAAATCGTAAAATAATTCAACCTCCTCGGGTTGTGACAGATGAAATCCTGCTCCACATCCACACTCTCCTCGAACAAAACCTGACCCGTCCTAGAAAACAGAGGATGAATGCACGGCAGATCTTTGATCAGGTTACTCAAACCGGTTACTCGATCAGTTATGCTACCGTCAAACGACTCATATCCTCATGGAATAAATCCCATTCTTCACGAGAAGTGTATATTCTCCAGGAGCCAGAACCCGGTTATCGAGCAGAGTTTGACTGGTGTGAAGTCAGTCTTCAAATCAAAGGAGTCTGGACGAAAGTATCCATGGCAGTCATGGTCCTGACCTACTCGTTATTCCGATTCGCCCGACTGTATTACCATGAAACCCAGCAAGAAGTTATCGATGCCCATATTCAGTTCTTTACCGAGATTCAGTCTGTTCCGCGGTACATCTATTATGACAATCTTAGAGCAGTCTATGACTATTCAAGGAAAAAGTTCCAGGATACATACCTTCAATTTGCATCTCATTACGGCTATTCCTATGAAGTATGTAATCCGGCTTCTCCGCATGAAAAGGGAACAGATGAAGAGAGCGTCAGTTATATCAGAAGGAATGCATTCGGAGAACGGACATCATTTGAGTCAATCCAAGAAGCTCAGGAGTGGCTCATTGCATCTCTTGAGCAAATAAATAGTAAAAACGTATATCGAAGGGACAAGACTCCCATTGAGGCTTTGAAGGATGAACAGAAATCTATGTTTTCGCTTCCATCTCTTGATTATTCGAACGTACTAACTAAATTAGCCCGAATTTCAAAGTATTCATTTGTAACCTTTGACCGTAATTATTACTCAGTTCCTGATACCTATCGTCAAAAACACATTCTGCTCAAAATCTCTCAGGAACAGATAGATCTCCTATCTGGCTCTGAATTGATCACATCACACCAGAGATTGTATGTGAAAGGGCAGTACTCTCTCAATATTTGCCATTTCCTGAAAACATTTGAAAGAAAACCGGGATCCCTTCAACATTCAAAAGTTATTCAACAGGCTCCTCCTGCTCTTCAAAATCTTTTTGAATCGCATTACAAGGAAAAGCCGTTGGAATTCATTCAGATACTTAACCTGACTGCCATATGTACCGTACCTCAATTGGTTTCTGCAATTGAAAAACTACAGAAAAACCATATTCTACCGGGATATGATACAATTCGAATGATTTTAAATAATACTCCTTCTCCGGTCACTGAGTCATTAGAAAGATTTGATATGATCGATGTACAGGAGCCGGATCTCACTGTATATGATCAGGTGATGGAGTGTACAGCATGACGCCGGAACTAGAAGATCTGTGTAAACAACTCCATATTGCCGGTGTTTACCAATTTATCCAGGAGCAGTGTGGTTCTGATCCGGATACAATTTCTATTCTGACAAACGCTTGTCAATTCGAACTGAAAATCAGGATGACAAACCGTCAGATACGAACACTAAAACTGGCAGGATTTCCTACTCAAAAGAGATTTGATGAGTTGTCAGTAGAGGCATTACCTGATGATGGGAGAAGGATTCTGCAGGATCTAAAACTACTCAACTTTATTCAGGAAACGAAAAATGTTGTGTTTATTGGTAATTCTGGGACCGGAAAGACTCACATGGCTATTGCAACAGGAGTTTGTGCATGTGAGAATAACTACAAAGTAATTTTTAAAACGGCAGCGGGGTTGGTGAATGAATTGCTTGAAGCAAAACGAGCAGGGAGATTCACCCTCTTGATGAGGCAGTTTAAGAAGATTGATATTCTTATCCTGGATGAACTCGGCTACATAACCTTTGATTTGGAGGGAGCTGAGTTGTTGTTTCAGATCCTTGCTGCAAGATATGAGATACTTAGTACGGTGATTACAACGAATTTACCGTTTTCTGAATGGATAAAAGTGTTCCATGATAAAACTCTGACCGCTGCTCTGCTTGACCGGATCACCCATCGAGCAATTGTTGTCAATATGAATGGTTCGAGTTATAGAAGAAGGTCCAGCAAATCCTAACTTGATAACCTCTCCTCGCGAAGGTGGGATGTTTATCCATCCCACCGAGCCTATCGTACTCAGGGGAGGGATGAAGGGAGGGGGCGAGGCCACCTCCCTTCTGTGTTTTTCTTCGGAGTGATATTTTTATACTTGGATGATGACATTGCACTTAGGGCTGAGCAAAATTGAATGAGCGAACCTGAGCAATTTTGGATGAGCGAATACACTTCTCTTTATTCCAAAAATTATTGCGATTTTGCTCCAATTTTTGGAATAATTTCTGTCTTTTGGTTGTTGAACACAGTGATGGTATAAGTATCCAGGTTTTCTTGTTGTTATTTTCAAATCACGTACACTGTTCACACTGATTATCCCGTAAATTGGATGGTTCACAAATATGTGAATCCATTCAGCGTTTTTTAACCGTTTGTATATATCAGAAAACATTCTTGATCGTATGTTTTCCGATATGATAAATGTATTCATACAAGATGTTCAAGAAAACTCAACAGTATGTCATTGAATAATTCCGAATACGGTATGAATAACTCAATTTTAAGAAATTATAATCGAAATTGCTGAAAGTCCTATTCATCTTAAATTCGAATCCAGTCTAAAGGTTATTTATTGATCAGTGTATGTTCTTCATATAGAGGGATTCTAGAACTCAAAGCAGAGGTCAGGAATGTAAATATGAAGTAAAAATACGATCAATAGATTACCGAAAAAATTGAAACTATTGTTACAGGAACACTATTGAAACGATTCCATTCCCTATGGAGAAGAATTCAAATGAACATATATGAAGTCTTCATTATGACGAATGTCACAAAAAATATCCTAGATTAAACAATTTAATGACAATAAGAAAAGGAAGAAGAAGAACCCTATTTCTTCTTTGACGAGGTTTCGAAATTCTTTGAGTCTTCTTGGTTTTTCATAAACATATGAGATTCAAATCCATCCCAGATCTTATCTATCTTGTCTTGAGACAGCCATAATGTAGATAATAGATGTATCCCAAGATACTGACTTACTATTAAAAATGCGAATATTTCCGGATCAATGTCATCATCCAATTGATGATTTTTTTGTTCTATCTCAATAATTTCCTTTATTGTTTGTATAAAATCCATAAGAAATTTAGAGAGCGAATTTTTCTCTATGGTACTTCGTTGGGCTAACGCAACCATCTCAAAAAAAACTCTGCGTAATTTATAATCGTTTGAAGAAAATTTATTGAAGAGAACCTGTAAAAACTTGTTTATTGATTGATTGTAATATTTTTTGTAATGAACTCGCTTAAAATCTTCTTCGATATACGTATAGACTTCTTTTACAAGGGCATTTTTGTTTGGAAAGTACCAATAGACGGCTCCTTTACTTACTCCAAGCCTGGTAGCAATCTCATCAATGGTAGTTAAGGCAAATCCTCGTTCTGCAATAACATCAATAGCTGCCTGAATAATCTTCCTTTTAGCATCATCCTTATAGCCAGGAATTACTTTAGGCATTCATTAAAATGTATGGCTATAAAAACTTATAATAGAAGCAGTTGCATTTTCAATGAAAAACCGGGAATTGAAGACAATATGAGTGCTGAGATGGTTTACATCAAACATTGGACATTTTATTATGTAACACATCTGCAACCACGGTGAATCAGGAAATCTGGTTTTTAGAGTTCTCACAATTATCTTTTGTATTTGTAGAAAGAATGAGATGAGAACAGTTAAATGTCTCAGATCATTGATTGAGCATCATAGTATACAAACACAGTTTTCAGACATTCCCGGTAATATTCAGTTCAGCAAGTGGACCTTTAGAGAGGACGATATCCTTAAACTCATATCCTCCCCCCTCTTTTTTGTCTGTACTATTAAAGATTGCAGTTGTCAAGTTTTCATCTCCAAGATGTAATATATGAAACCCGTCACCTTTCTCGACATAGACATTTATCGGCATATTAATGTAGATATTAACCTGGGTATTGTTAGGAAGGCTCATTGAGGAGTTTATGACATTACTCAAATTGCTAATATTCGTATCTAGATCTATTGATTGAGCACCAGATACCGTGATGGCTCCTATTAATAGAACAAACAGACATGCCCAAAGAGATAATCTTTTCATCTTCGTAAATGTGTATGGATCGATATTAGTAGTTGTTGTTATAACCCGGGCAAGTATCGAGAGATATTACCCGGGAGATCGCATCTCGTTCAATTTTTGTGGTTTTATGCCGTAAGAAAGATCAATCCGGCAATTCCTTTTTGGATGATTACAAAGAGTATCAATTCATATGACACTTTTTTACTATCAGGAGATGTGTTCCTCTGTGAAGTCTGATTCTCAAATATGGAAACTACATAAACGAGGATAATACCGGTAAAACTGAATAATTTCTATGAATCAAGCTGTTTCAGGAGATCTGATATCTGACAGAATGATATCACCTTCAACTAAAGGTCTATTATATATGAGATACTGTATTGTGAAGTATGATACTACGATTTCCTTTTATCATATTGTTGCTGATTCTTCTCACCGTTGCACACGTTCCAGCTGATATGAACCCAGTCATAGGTGCATACTTCTATCTTTTTGATGACGGGTACAACAACACCATGAATATCCAGGGCGATATACCATGGAATAAAATAAACAGACTCTATATAGCCTTTGCAACGGTGAAAGACGGATCGCTTACGAATATTCAAACCGATGGATCAGAGGATCTGGCAGATGAACGAATAAAAACAATAGTAAATCTGTGTAAGAAGGCCAATCCGGATGTTGAAATATTTATCAGTTCCAATTACGGGTTAGATGTAACTGAAGAATATCTCAACGCTACTGACAATCCGGAGGAATTTGCCGAGAGCGTTCTGAATTATCTTCAGCGGTACGATCTTGACGGATATGATATGGATTGGGAAGATCACAAAGCCGATGCATACAAAGATGAGCAGATACGGCTCCTCGATGCATGTAAAGATGCATTTGATGCATCGATCCGAGGTCAGGAAGATCGTCCATACGTTCTGACATGTACAATCTGGCCCGGAGTTCATGATCCTGAAACTGTTGTATCATATGTCCCCTATGTTGATCAGATGAATCTCATGACCTATGGGACAGGAGATGCATATGATCTGTCAACCTTTGTCAAGCAGTATCATGATGCAGGAGTTCCCTATGAAAAGATGATTGGAGGAGTAGAAAGTGAGATTGATTACTCTGATAATGTTGGGCCTGACACAAATGAGTCGATACAAGCAAAAGGGCAGTTGGTACAGGAAAAGAGTATGGCCGGGTTGATGAACTGGAGGATGGACAGCGATATGGTTGGTACGAACTCTGATGGAACTATAACACCGTCATTTCAAGTAACTGACCAGATATACAGAGTTTTATCGGGAGATTCTTAAAAATTAAACAATAGAACCCAAAAAAATATTGAATTTCTGTTTCAATTTCAATTCTTTTTTGTTTGGATATGAAGATATGTGAAATTTCCTGAAAGAAATGACTTTAAGGAGATGTACGACAATTACTCATACATCGGAAGAATTTTATTTTGATTTAATCGGTTGAATTAGAAAAAATGAGAGACCCAACAAAATTTGAAATTCGTGGAGTACGAGTTAATCTTTTACGGCCCCTAACGTAAAACCAGTGGAACAGGTGTAAGACAATATGGAGTACGAATAAGATTTGATATCAGTTAAAGGGACAAACATGGTTTCTATGAACTAGATCAAGGACTACAGGGATTATAACATCTTATCCGACTCTGATTATCATCAGGAATATTCCTGCCCCAAGAGAGAAGCAGAACAATTTCTGGAGATTTAAACTATTTCAGGAAAAATTTTACATGGTGGAACCGGTTTACACATCTCCTGGATACAATTATCAGGTGTTTGGGTCCCTGATAATGTCCAATTCCAAAAAAAAATCCCAATCTCTCTTTTATTCACAAAGAGTTGTTTAGATTTTATATTCTAATTCTCAAAAAAATCGTATTACCATTATCCCAAAAATGGGTTATTTCGTTACTATTTTTTCAAGTAATGTATTGTTAACTCCGGAGAGAGGAATGGTAGTGTTTAATTCATCCAGATATGCAAAGCACGGGACCCATTTTATTGTTCCATCCGGTCCTTTTTGAGGCAGATAGAAGTAATAATCTCCATACTTCCGATCGCCATTTTTATCAACTTTCAGCCATCCGGTTGCACCGTACATATTGTTGCCAAGGATTTCTGCGAATATGAGGTTCTGTTCAAGTGTTGACGCATTATTCTCAAGAATGCGGGTTGCCATTACAACCTCATCATATGGAAGGATCTCGTAAATACAAGGTTGATGTCCATCTGTTGCGGCCTGAATTTTATCGTACACATGCCAGTAATTAGAATCCGCGGGTTGTGCAATATTAAAGGAGATAGTAGCTAAATGAGTGTCATATGCAAATTGTGCTGCAGTTTCATTCCGTAAGATCGTAGGATTTAGGGCAACTCCGTCCATTCCAGACCACTGGACCTTTCTCAAATTCGGATATGCAGATGCCTGTGCCAGGAGATCACTGATCTCATCAATGGATATCGCAAAGACACATACATTCTTTTCACCATACGTGTCAATGAGAGATGATACCGAGGAATTTAATTTTTCAAGGGTATTTGTGAAATCCCGTGTCCCTGGAGAATAAATAACAGTATCAGAAACCTGGGTTATACTTTTCACTTTTTCAGATAGATCAAGGCCATATAAATCACCTCGTGATACAACCACAGTTTTTTGCGGTATTGTTCCGGTAATAACCGTATTGTAACTTGCAATTGCGTTGATGAGTGACAGATCTCCAGGACATAATCTGATAACCGGATCCCCTGGTTTTGCCAGTTTTACTGAAGATGTTGGATTAATTGAGAGTATCTTCTCACGTGAGAGGACCGGTAAGCAACCAGATAGTTCTTCTGAAGTAGTCGGACCAACGATTATCTGGGCACCTTCAGAGACAAGGTTTTCAGCAGCAGTAGCTGCACTATCTGAAGTACCGCCTGTAAATTCTGTCCTTATTATAACAGTAGTGGTTTTGTTTAGTTTTTTATAATAATTGTTCAGATCTGATGCTGCTAGGTCTATTGTTGTTTCTATTCCAGGAGCGAATGAAGCAGTATCACCGCTTTTATCAATAATCGCTCCGATAGTAATCTGTTTTTCAGCTGATACTACAAAAACCAGTAATATCGCGACTAATAGAAATCCTAATAATCGATTTATTTTGAACTCCGACTCTCTTTGAACAACCCTGTCTTTGGAATATTATCTTCAGGGTAACGTGAGAGTATGCCCCGGATTAATTTATTATTTATGAAATTGACATTGAGGTAAATACAGCCAGAATTCTTTACCTTTCCATTTTTCATTCTAATTAATGGTTTATTATATGAGAATTTTTCCGGCTATGATGAACAACCGATTAAAAGCCATTAAAAAAAATAGTTCATATTGAAAAAATATCCGGGTTAATGAACAAGAGAAACAGAGTTCGGGTTCACCATTTTTTCCAGTTTTACAAGAGTATTCATATTCCGGACCGTGCCCTCTTGTAGTGATGATGGTATCTTTAACTTTGATCTCCCCATACCATCAGGATAATAGATGTACACTTCACGTGTACCCGGGCGAATCTGTTCTCTCCCAATGGTGACAAACTCTCCAGCCACATCCAGGTTCACAGAAGCAGAAGTGAGAAGGACACCGATCTGTGCTCCCGGAAGATCAGGAAATGGATTATTTCTGATTATCTCTTCAAGTTCCTTAGGTGACCGGATTATCGTTGTGATAGCTTTTCCATATGTACGTTCAAGTTCGCCCTCTATTGTTCCTCTCAATTCTTCTTCTGAATAGGGAGTTTTGAGAATTATGTTTCCACTATTGAGATATGTTCGGACTTCCTGGCATCCCAATTCTTCAATATGTCTGACAAGATCTTTCATCGAAACCATTGTGTTTCCTCCGACGTTGATCCCCCGAAGGAACACGATGTAGGTGTTCATGTGTTCCATTATCTTCTCCTTGCTATTCTACCATGCATGTGAATGTATGAGCCATCTTTTGTATGATTTATGTGAGAATGAAATCTTTTTTTAGATGTTCTTATCGGAGAATAGAATACCGTTTTCTGTAGACACGATATTAACACCTCCTGCAGGGGAGAAATTTTGCCAGGGGTGCAAGCGTGACCTCAGGTATCAGAAACATGGTAACCCCTATCACCGGGCTCGATCTATGTTGGTGATCATTGATCACGTTCAAAAAGACTCCTTCTCTCATCGTTTTTCTAATTTCCGGAAAAATTTTCAAAGTTTTTCTCTTCAATCCAGATACTATTTCATAACCTTTATCTGTAGTGATACTAAGAACTCAACTATGATCCGGCCTTATGCTTCATTTTCATGGCTTTTTCTGATATCCTGCCTGATATTTACAAGTTCAGTAGCATGTGTTTCAGCTTATACATCGATAGTACCGGATTGCCCGGAGTGTGGGATGATATGGGCCGATACCTGTGAACCGTTTGAATCAAACAGCGTATCTGTATACAATGATCAATTGAATGCTTCCTTCTCATCCGTAATGGCCAATATTACGCCGGTTCCGGATCTCAGAAATGAATCCTGGAGTGATGCGTTCAAAACAACCCATTCTCTACTCAAAGAGCGGTATGCATTCACGACATGGAAGAATATCGATTGGGATACCTTGTATGATACATATACACCGACAATAGCAGATGCAGAAAAGAGAAATGATAGTGCGTCATATTACCGCACGATTCGTCAGTATCTCTTTTCAATCCCTGATGGTCATATCAATGTTCTCTCAGAGAACGGGGACTTTGGTGCCCGGTATGCAGATATTGGCGGTGGATATGGTATCAATGTAAACCTCCTGGATTCCGGACGATGTATTGTGAGTTATGTATCAAACGAAAGTGAAGCCGAAAAGGCTGGAGTCCGTTTTGGTGATGAGGTTACTCAATGGAACGGAAAGGAGATTCATGATGCCATCAATGAAACGCCGTACATCTGGGCTACAAAAAAACCATCGACAAATGAAGGCATTCTCTTACACCAGCAACGGTTTCTGACAAGAGGTGCGGTGGGATCTGAAGTAAATATTTCACTGGTCTCAAAAGATAATCAGTCAAAGAATGTTCTTCTGACTGCCTTCGATGACCGGTATGATACAGTCAACCGCTCTTCATTCTTCCTTGGTAAAAATATCAATGATTATGGCATCGAAAATGTGTTGCTTGATGTCAAGCCACAGATCAGCCCTGATCTCATGACCGTCAGGATTCTTGACGGTGGATATACCTACATAGCGCTCTATGAGGAGTCATATGAGGTTTACCAGCCGTTTAAAGAGACCATGCTCTCTGCAATTGCAAACAACACTCCCGGTATCGTTCTAGATCTGCGGTTTAATGGTGGCGGTGATGACAATCTGGCCTCCTGTATCGCGGGTTGGTTTGCGAAAGAGCCTGTTTTCTACGAGTTTGTTACAACCTATGATCCCGGGGTACAGAAAGCGAAAATTACCTCTGCTGCATGTACAAAACCACGGACTCAGAAGTATGAAGGACCAGTAGTTGTCATGGTCAGCCCGGATACGATCAGTTCTGGTGAAGGAGTCCCGATGATCATGAACAAGACCGGCAGAGGTAAGGTTGTTTCATGGTATGGAACGGACGGGGCATTCGGCATGGTTACTGCTGCTGCAATACTCCCATTAGATCTGGAGATATTATATCCGGATGGTGCTTCTTTGAATGAGAGCAGAATCATCCAGATGGATAGTAACGCATCACGTATTGGTGGGGTTGCCCCTCATGTCCGGGTCCCTATGAATGAGGAGACCCTAGCCCGGGCAATGGCAGGAGAGGATGTTCAGCTCACACATGCAGTCCAGGCCTTACAAGAACAGGCTGTATGAATACAGATCTCCAGGTCCTGATGAGAGATGGATTCACGATAATCTGACCGGAACTATCACATCTGAACTGTAATGTAGAAGAAACCCAATCATTGCCTTTTATCTATCAGTATGTCGATCAGGAATACCCTGTAGATCTATCCCACAAGACCGGATCTATTTAAGTATTCCATACCTCTTACGTTCAGGGCCTGTTCTGATCCCTTGGCACTAAAGCATACAATTATATTTTTTTCACCATAATATACCCCATATCATCTCTCGGAGTGTAGATTTACAATTAAGGGGGTAAATGATGGGTGTAACGAATAGTAGTAATGTACAAATACTGTACCATATTCTCTGTACCAATACACGAACGATATCGGTCTTGATTGAGGATCACAAAGAAATGATCAACTCAATGATCATAGGTGAATGATGTACTCAAAATCTGCCTTAATCAGTATAGTATCACTATTAATACTGGTTTTATTTACAGTAGCGACCGGTATAAGTGCAGCAGAGACAGCCATCAGTATACCCGGGATGAATACGAGCACTCTGCTTTCATCCCAGATATTTGTGACAGGCACTGAAAATATCACCATCCCCGCATTCCCTGATTACCGGACTGATATTGAAGAGCCTGAATTACCAGTGAATGATTTAAATCCGGTTGTATCATCAGGTACATTCGCAGATACCGGATTGGAAACGATGGGTAGTGCAGTTCTCGTTCCGATCACCCCGACTCCGGAGGGTAGTGGATATTAATATTTCAATACCACAGGAACTGATCAGAGTTATTACATCTCTTCATCCGGATCATACACACTCCAGAATGGGTTCTCTACAACGAACAGCTCCGCGATTCGAATCGGTGCATCTGATGTGGTTCTTGATGGAAATGCACAATCGATATCAGGAACACTAAAAAATACGGGAGTCGCCATCGAGTCTGGAAGATCAAACATATCTCTCAAAAACTTTAACGGAATCAAGCAGTTCTATTATGGAGTTAAAACGACAGGTAATCAGGTAAACCTGGTAAATAATTCAATCTCTGATAATATGTATGGATGTGCAAATAGTTATGGCCTGAATTTTGCAATGATCCATAATACCCTCATAAACCAGACTTTTGCCGGTGTTCTTCTCTATGGAGATGGCCCGCAATTGAGAGAGAATACGTTTGGCAAAAATGGCTATGGAGTGCAGAGTTATTCAAATAACCTAAGCCTTGAAACGAACATATTTACAGATAACAGGTACGGGGTAACTAACTCAGGAAAATATCCGACAATTAGAGAGAATACCATATTACGTAGTCTTTTGTATGGAGTTCTCCTATCTCCAGGAGATGGCGGCGTATGCTCAGAAAATTTCTTCGGACATAACGAAAACGCCATAGGATCGAATGTTCCGAATTTTATCATATCCAATAATACAATATCATATACTTCTCTTTACAGGTATGGGATATTTTCGACAGCAAAGAATGTGACCATCTCCGACAATATAATCTCCAATGCCGGATATGGAATCCTTTTGATCGGAGCAGACGGACGTATAACACATAACAGTCTTTATTCATGTTACTTATCCGGTGTATT
The DNA here is from genome assembly GCF_963668475.1 of uncultured Methanospirillum sp. Classification (GTDB taxonomy): domain Archaea; phylum Halobacteriota; class Methanomicrobia; order Methanomicrobiales; family Methanospirillaceae; genus Methanospirillum. The sequence goes on along the minus strand of NZ_OY764544.1, from coordinate 280,858 downwards.
TCTCATAGGTGACAATGGGAAAACTATTGCCAACACTGTCCGGGATACATCAGCGGATGGGGTAGCATGTCTTGGAACAAATTCTAGTGTCATCAATAATATTATTACAAATGCGACAACCGGACTCGGAATCGCTGATAGTTACAATACAACCGTGACTGGGAATCAGATCAACCAGATAAAACGGTATGGCATATGGATCAGAAATGCAGATGGAACCGGTGAAGGAGTAATTTACAATAATTATCTAGGAAGTCAGACAAATGTCGGAGGGGAGGGGAATTTTAGTAATTACCACTATGCATGGACCAACCCATCCGGACCACAGCGAGGAACAAATGTTGTCGGAGGGCCGTTTATTGCCGGAAATTACTGGAGCAATGAAAATGGTACTGGATGGTCTGATGAGCAGACTCCAAACGTTACCGGATATACTACAACTCCATTCATAGTCCTAACGGGAATGTATGATACTGCCCCTCTTGTTCCGCAGAAGTCAGTGAAGATCAATTCAACTGCAAATACCTGGGGTGTTGTTGTTCCACAGGGGAACAATTCGTATCAGTCATACACGAACCAGACTTTTATCACCCAGGCAAAGCCAGGAGCAGATATCACTGATGTTATTGTGGATTCGAAGTCACAAGGAAGCATACCAAACTGGACTTTCTCCCAGCTCACAGAAGATCATACTATTCAGGCGGTTGGCAATGCAACACCAGGGCAGGTTCATGCATTCTTTAACGGTTCGACCCGATACGGAGAGAAACCTCTGACTGTCTCTTTCTCATCAAAAGAATCTCTGGGTACACCCACCTCATGGTACTGGCAATTTGGAGATGGAACAACCAATTCAACCTAAAATCCGGTTCATGTGTATGAAATCCCAGGAACCTATACCGTGACCTTACGTGCTCTGAATAATCAGACCGGAGGGTATGCAGTATGGAATAACTACATCACAGTCACAGATGGGCCAGTTGTTGAGCCTACCCCAACTCCAGTACCAGGAAAGATTACCACACAGTTCTCAGCGTACCCGACAACCGGAAATGCCCCGCTGATTGTGGACTTCAAGGATCTCAGTATAGGAAATCCGGTATCATGGAACTGGGACTTTGGTGATGGATCCTATTCATCAGTGCCGGATCCAACCCATACCTATACTTCACCAGGTTCCTACCCGGTGACGTTGTCTGTCACAAATAAGGACTTTGGCGGGAGCTTACGAATTCACGATGCAATTGTTGCAACGTGAATGATAATCCGCTTTTTTTAAGGTATACAGGTTTAACTTTCCTGGTGAACGGGGTGATTTCACCGGTATATACCAGATGCATTTGATATATACAGATGAGGCAGTGAATTTGTGTGTCATCGCCCAAGTATATAGTATATTGGGAATAGCTCTGTGATAAAAAGAAAGTGAGGAGGAATTATTCCTTTACCGGATAAAAGGAGACAGTCTGGCGAACACCATAGTTAAACCATGATGCGACTTCGGCCTGAGCTTTCTGGCTGTATTCTCCATTATCCTTTACAATTCCCCAGAGGATATAATGTCCTTCTCTTGCATCTCCGGCTTCATTTTTCATTGCTAATCCTGCAACACCAACATATGAATTAGAAATAGCAATTACTTCATCACGAAGGATTTTCGCATCAGTGTTTCCATTCATGAGAAGGGTTCGGTATGCAATGTTTGTTGCATCATAACACCCGTATGAGGACCCGTCAGGTTCTTTTCCAAGGGTCTTTTTCAGCGACTGATATACCGGATTTTGTTTGTAATTTAAGTTTGGACCTACAGTAAGGCCGGTAAAGTTACGCTCATATGCATATTCGGGAACGTCCCCGGAACCGGTTAATGCCGGTGTGAGTGCATTACCATCACAGCCATACCATCTCACCTTCTCAAGATTTGAGTATCCATTCGTTTTTGCATCCTTGAAGATCTGCTCAAGTTCAGTGAACGAGATGACATACACAGCGATTTTTGTCGCATCGCTTGTCTTTAATTCATCACCGACTTTTTTATCGAGTTGTGATAGAGAATCTGTGAAAGAGGTCGTAGTCGGGTCATACCAGATGCCTTCATCAACGGTGATGGAATCTGATAGATTGCTCTTAACTGTCTTAATAAGACCCTTTCCCCAGATATCATTTCTGGCAAGTGGAATTACTGTTGTGATATTATCCTGCTTAAAGAGATTAACGACAGAAAGACCCTGAACAGAATCATCTGTGTTAAACCGAAGGATATTATCATCAGGTATAGATAATTCAGTTGCTGAAGATCCTACAGATACTATGAGAACGCCGTTTGAGTCTGCATACTCCTTTATCGCTTCAATCTGTGCACTTGAAAGATAGCAGATAACCATCGTGACTCCTGATTCATGGAGCTTTTGAATTGCATCAAGTGCAGATTCCGGATCTGATCCGATCTCTGTTGTAACTCCCTTCACCTGGATCTTTGAACCACCATCTTTCAGAAATGTGTTGATATCAGAGATCGCAAGGTTAAATGCAGTTTTGGATGATTCTCCTCCTGCTGTTAATGATCCATTCGTTGGAAAGAGACCATACAGGGTTATAGTCGAGGTATCGGAAGACGTACTTTCCGCAAGAGAGATCTGACATATACACAGCCCAATGAGAAGAAGAACACAGGTTATAACTCGTAGTGAGTTATCTGTACGAGAAATGATCATATGTTACATCATTTGGGTGTGATTATAGACTTTCGATTTTACCTTAACGGGAAACCCGTGAATAATTCGCAGATTATACATAAACACCGAATGAGACTACATGATGAGAGTAGTTATATAATAAATACTGTTTAGTTCCTTTATTCACAAATGTCATGCCAGACATGATTAGGATATATTCGATTTCAGGCAGTCGGGTTAAGATTCCGGGATCGTATTCATTTTTCAATCCTCTACTTATTCCATAGATCTTATGCTTTATGGGTCCCTAAGTCTGTATTTCCCAAACCTGGGTCATCCATCGAACCCGAACGTGTAATGGGATATTTCTAAAAACTAAATATAGTCAGTATTTCCTACTTCACAATCTTCTGACGGTATTGACCATGCCGATAGCTGAATTGATCTGTTTTATCCATGGTTAGGACTAGAGACACATAATTTCCATTAACCTGGTCAGGCTGACAATTCATCATCAATCTTCTCCCGGATATGTCTGATATCACCAATACAATGTGCCTACTCCTTTTTTTTACCCCATCTTGAGAAAGCATTTATTCAATCTATATCAACTACCAAATCATGCTTCACATTCGTCTTCCAGGACTTGTATGTATATTCCTGTTCTTTCTTGTAATCGGGGTTGTTTCTGCGGATGAAACACCGGATGTATTGATCTATCTTCAGGGAGGTAATTCTACAATCGAGGAGGGATCAGGTGGAAGCGAGGTAATAACCATTCAGAAACTCGTTCCATATGTGAATATTGAATCAGATAATACAAACAAATTGGTCCCGGTTTCTCTGATGAATGAATTGCAATATCCTCTGGATTCTTCGATTGTTCTCGTTGGACAATCTGGAAATACTGAAGCACTCAGGGTTATCTCCAATATATCACTCTTGGATAACAACAACAGGCTCACGTTGAATGTAATCCCGCTTCAGTATTATGATGGAACGCGGTTACGTAATTTTGTACAAGAAGGAAATACAACATCGTTGAAGGGTACTTATCAGACGATTGGGGTATATATTGAGGATAAAGATACTGTTCCGGTCAACGGCAAAAAAAGACCTCACGATTAACTTTTTTTAGGATAATTGTTGGATTGATTATCTTCTTCACGACATCAAAAGGCCTTTATTGTTCAATCAGGTAAGAAGACAAGAATCTCTCTTCCCTGACGATGAGAGTGCCGCTCGATGGTATCTGGTATCTGATATTGAATGGAATATCAAGGATTTCCAGGTGTTCAAGATAACTCAATCAGGCAATAATATAATGCAAATAGGTATGGAATAATCCAGATCATTGCTCAACACGATAGAATGCTGAAAGCCAGGGTAGAAAAAATCTCAAATCCCTTCGATTATCACAACAGGATATCTTGAACTCAGAAGAAGGAATATCCAATCACCCTCCTGAGTCCGGAATATAAGCATAAGAAATGATTTCAAATAACCTGGATCTAAAATCAATTACAGCAAATAGCCAGAATGAGAAGATTATCAAGGACTACTCTGATCATCTGTTTTTACCGATGAATCGGTATGTCCAGTAATCCGAAGTGTACACGACTCCTGTCCTCACCATACCCTGATGTTGAAGAAAGAGAATTATATTTGTACAATAGAATAAAAGGAGTTACTTTTTCACAGGGACTTTCCCATCTCCATCGAGATCGGTCCCGAGTGTCTCTTCCAGTTTGGTGATGACCCGTTCAAGGAGATTGTTCATCTCATCAACCTCTTTCTCAAGTTCAGCTACTCTCTGTTCAAGTGAAGCAGATGCCATCATCTGTCTGGCATCACGTCTTCTTCCCTGTCCCTGTTGATGCATCTCCCAAATGAGTCCCATATGAATCAGTGTAACTGGTCTTGGTAAAAATATAAGGATTGTGAAATGAATCTGGCGTATATTCACTTAATTCTTGTAACTTTTTATTGTATACCATCAGGTTTCAAATGAACAACCCCTTGGGAATCTCACTGTTGATAACACTGCCAATTACCTGTTGTCTCCTGGTTCAAGTCATGGGTGGAATTACCGACCCCGACTGGCATGTGACTTACATACAAATCGGCAAAGTTCGCTCAGATAGAAGAAATGACTTAATAATGATTTAATTTCGTTGAATTGATAATATAGGAATAGGAAAAGATCTCCCGAAAAGTGAAGACATTCCAGTTGAGGAGAAGAACTATATGAGGTTTTGCCGTAAATGATCCAACTCTATCCTCTGTCTCATCCTATACATCTACCCCGGAGAGATATATTCATATGAAGATCATCCAGATTATCCACCGTTTACTGGACAGAGGTATGTGGTATTCCACTAACCGGGTCATATGAGAATATCTATCTACACCCTCAAATCATGCCCGGTTTCCACATTTGCGGATGAATAGATTAAATGGTAAAACCAATAATAAAATCCCGATCACTTTCACCCTGTTTACCCAATATTTAGATACCAGCCTGATCGATCATCATGCACAATGTCCTCCCTGATCTATCCCGGTCTCATCTATTACAGAAGGATGTTCTCCCTTCTCATCGCTCCATCGTGCCTGCTTTCGGAGGGTCTTAATACATATCTGAAAAAAGAGTTCAGAGATGTTCTCATCATTTCAGGGGAAGTACCGTTTGTCCTTTCCCGGATTCAGCCGGGACGATTCAGGTTACGAGTTGAACGAGTCTCATCCGGACAAGAGGTATATGAGACACTCCAGAGAGCAAGGGAGTCAGTGATTATTATAGAGCACGATTCTTCATTTTATGATAATCAGGCTGATCTGATCAGAGCCATCTCACTTCTGGCTAGAAAAAAGGCGGCCGGTACACAGACAATATTCCTCCTTGGGACCCGGATTGATACCTGGTTAACCAGGTTTCAGCCATATGTGCATAAAATAATTACAATTGCTATGTCAAATGCAGATAACCGGAGCGGTTCACAATATTCACCGGCGAGGTCCAATCAGATCAGATTGCCTGAGTTTATGATGACAGAGACCCTGATATCCTGACGCATTTCAATGGTACAATACCCACCCCTTCCTCTCGTTTCTACGCTACGAATCAGACCGGGTGAGGAACAGTATGTCAATCCAAATCTGGGATCATTCTTCCGGTATGGTAATAGATGGATAATCTTTTCCGGGTATGGCAGTTAAATTCGGCTCTTAATCCTTCTCATTCCCCTAAATTATGAATCTTCTATGGGTTATCTCACTCCTGATGTTGAATATCATGGTTGAGAAACCTGCCCGGTCGTCGATGAATGGCAAGATCCAGGATGCTCCTTTCCATTCAGAAATACAATGAGAACGGGTATACCTGGAATCATATCTTGGGTTTCATCGAAGTCTGTAATTGGTAATCGGTATGGACGTTACAAAAAATTGACATGAACACCGGCATTCCACCATTACAGGTTTTGAAGATCGGTGTAACCAGGAATGTTGATTTTTACGTAACTTCCACAGTAGCATTCATATCGTACGGATTGGTTCTCGCTGCCAGTGAATAGAGGTATGGATAATTAAGAGACAGATAACCCATGTAATTGACCCACTCCATTGTCAGGGCCTGGTATACACGGTTAACATCCCCAGTCAGGTGAGCACGGTCAGTGACAGTGAGATTGAGCAGATCCTTCCGGTAACCAAGCTCTGCTGTCAGATGAAATACAGCCATGAGAAGGGATGTAAAACTCTGGTGTTCCAGCATTACGGGATTCTCCATGAGCCGCAGAAGAAAATTACGTTTATCCTGCAAAAAATCCTGCATCTCTTTCAGATCTATAACTTCAGAATTAAGATCAAACTTGTGTACTTTAATGGCATGGATCATTGAATGCTCATTTGCTAATGTTTTTCCATTGATTGCGAGAGAATTCTGAAAATCTGAACTATTTTTATCAGCAGGAATGATACGTTTTATCAGATCATTCCCGACTTCAGTAAAAAAAATGCCTATAACAATATTCAATTTTTCCAGCCGCTCATTTTTTGCCCGCCTAGCCAGTAATCCATTGATAACAAGAGTGACAAATAGGACATTAATGAATAAAAATCCGGCAGAATTAAAGATATATTCGATAGTGCCCGGAAGGTTATCGATAAGAGTTATTTTTAATATATATACAAGGGCAGAACAGGCCCCGAGGACAAGTCCTAATTTTACTTGCCATGGCAATTTGAACATATGAATAACTTGATTTTTTCATGGATTACTCTATCACAGAACTTCCGGGATGTAGGCCGGGAATATTTCGCCCCTCCTTTCCGGATGAATATTTAAAGATGTTTATCCCGGTGATACCAACGTAATACCGGTTCGTTTAGGAAGACCGGTTTCAGCCCTGTGTTTCACATCAACCCCTGGATAACTGACAAACGTGATGGGTAAATATGTATGGTATCCGCATGGCCGATGACGGCATGTTCTCCCTGTCCGTTCCCTATCCGACCCCTGATACTTCTGAAATTTCCCAAATATGGAGAGAAATCAGCAGATCAGCTGGTCAGATAACCATCACCGGTGGTAGGAATCGTTTCGTTTTTTTCAACCGGATGATCCCCAACCGCATATCATTCTGCCCACTGGATTCTCTCATGTAATAATAGGTACAGATGACCGGAATCTTCTCTTTCATTGAAAATCGTCATAATGCTTTAGGATAACATCTGTATATGCAACCTGCAACCCGCGGAGAAGATGAAGAATGGTTTGAGAATGAATCCTTTTGGGAAGACTTCTATCCGGTATTGTTTCCTGATGAACTGTTTGAACAGGCTCAAGAAGAGATGGAGAAGATCCTGGATCTCATCGATCACCCGGTCCATTCAGTTCTTGATCTCTGCTGTGGTCCGGGGAGATTTGCAGGACTGTTTGCCAGAGAGGGGTATCAGGTAACCGGTGTTGACAAATCACCATATCTTCTTGATATAGCAAAGCGGGAGTACCCGGATACAGGAAATATCGAATGGGTTCTCTCAGATATGCGGGAGTTTGTCAGGCAGGAGTCATATGATCTGATCCTCAATCTCTACACTTCGTTTGGATACTTCAAGGATCCTGCAGATGACCTTCTGGTTCTGAAGAATATGGCCCAAAGTCTCCGGCCAGGAGGTTCCTTTGTCATTGAGGTGATGGGAAAAGAGGTAATGGCCAAGGATTTTGAGGAAATTACTGCATCAAAGACTGAAGACGGGCTGTTTATCCAGACTCATGAGATCCTGGAGAACTGGAACAGGATCATGAGCGAATGGACCCTTATCAGAGGGGAGAATATCAGAACCTTCGCATTTGAACACAGCCTCTATGCGGCCAGTGACCTTATCAGACTCTGTGAAATGGCAGGATTTACAGAGATCCAGGCTTACGGTGACTTTGACGGGAGTCCCTATGATCATAATGCAACGCTTCTGATCATCACCGGGAAAAAAAGATAGAATAGATCCCGGTCTCCTGATCAGATGATAAGAAAACACACTTCTCTCATTCGAAAGCGGATGGTATCATCGATTACCGGTTTTGAGAACCAGGAACGAAATTTAATTAGATTTCATCCGGTAATATTTCTTGTTATGATGGGAATGAAATTTGGGAAATGTGCAAGTAGCTCTTGCACAAATTCAAGTCATGACATACTGCAACAGATGACCGGAGGTATTTGAGATCTCTTACTGAGAAACCATTCATAGCAGGGAACTCTTTGCAAAGACCCGTGGATAATTGGTCAATAACCTTCGCTTTCGAACCGGTTTTCTTCTGGCTGGTATGTATATCTTTCCCAAACTACCAGAAGTGAAGGATCAATTCCTGGTTAATTGATAAATCGGCCTTGATCTGTGCCCGTCGGATACATGATGATTATTCAATACGGATGATAGGTAATAAATGGAGACAACGGGGAGGGTTATTCTTCACCAACTACTTGAAGTGCTCTCTGTAGAGTTAATTCAGAGATCCAGAACCGTCCATCTGTTCGTAATCTTTCTAACTCTCTCCGGAGTGAGGATATATTCCCATCTCTTCTAGCTCTGATGAAGATCCCGATAATACCGGTATAACGGAGACCGAATCTGTCAGCAATATGACGGGCATCATGATCATCGAGGAGAAGGAATGCATCATCACATTCAACACCAAGAGCGATGACTTCTGCTTCTCCCCTGTGGATCTCATGACAGAGGCTGGACACTAAACGGGTATTCTGAACATCCCGAAGAGAAATTTCCCCATTTTTTACCCCCTGGAGGACTTCTTCACAACCAGGCTTTTGCGTACCACAGGTCACGACTTCCTGGTATACAGAACGGGGAAGGATTATTGAAGGGTAATATGTTCTGATTAGATCGAACCGGTTCACTGCTGCCAGGTGTATGAGGGTGGATGAGTCAGATATTACCAGTTGCATACCTAATATCCTGATCAAGATCTTCGTCTGAGTAATGAACCGGGATATGCCGCTTCCAGAGAAGTCCTTCAAACTGGTAACGTTCAATTCCTAATAACCGACAAGCCTGGGCTGATGTGACTATTTCCCGTTGGTATAGGCTGATAGCAAGTTCACTAAGAAGTTCCTCTCTGATGGTATCTGGAGGTAGTTTCATCTCCCTGGCCAGCGAGGATGGTATGGTCAATATAATATCTTCAGTCATAATAGACTTCCCAAGATACTATTCCATTTGTTCCGGTTTAATAGATAAGTTACCTTGTGTTTAAGGCATATCCATCATAATTCCCATCCGTCTATTTCTTCTCATGGATATTGAAATAGTTGCATTATATCAGACAAGATAAACTGTCACTGCTGATTTTTCAACGAATTAATATACCCTGGGTCATGTGTCAGACCCCACCCTGAAGACTGTATTCGGCATAATTATTTTTAAAACAGATAGGACTAATCCAATATTCCTTAAGAGTGAGGGTTGAACCGTTCATTCAAGGTCACCTCACCCTCTCTACCTGAATCACGAAATCAGTTTTTTTCAACCGCACATAAAACCCCGGACTCCGGTATACCGGACCGGTTGAATATCATTAATATCCCTCACGATGTGTAAAGATATCATATGACCGAGATCCTCACTCAGGATAACATTCCTCTCAGGTATATCATCCGGGGAGCCGGACCCACCATCGTCTTTGTCCTCGGTTATGGTATGACACTGGACGAATGGCCCGGGAAATTGATATCAACCCTTGCCGCCTCGTTCCGGGTTATTCTCTACAATCACCGGGGCGTTTCAGGTATGATGAACCCGTCGGTGAAGTTCACCATACCCCAGGGGGCTCAGGATCTCCATGATCTGATTACTCAACTGGCAGATGGCCCGGTTCACATTGTAGGTTATTCCATGGGAGGATCGATCGGGCTTGAGTTTTCGATCCGGTATCCGGAATTGGTAGACCATCTGGTCCTCATAGGTGCCGACTGCGGTGGATCAGAGTGTATCCTCCGGGATGACCGGATCACCGAAGAGATGGGAAAGGAGCTGCCTGATATTCATGCATATCTTGAACGTGCTGGTCGCCTCCTTCTGACTGAATCATTCAAGAAACAGTACCCGGACCCGATGAGCTGGTTTGTTGACCACGGAGAAGTGGCTGATCCACGATCTGTTATGGAGCAGTATGAGGCTCTTGCAACCTGGAAGGGCATATATCCAGAGCTCCATCTCATCAAAAAACCGGTTTTGGTGATCACCGGAGACCGGGACATTGTTACACCACCAGAAAATGCAACCATTCTTGCAGATGCAATACCAGGAGTAGAACTCGTCGTTGTTGAAGATACCGGTCATGGACTTATCTTTCAGGAGCCGGTCAGGGTCGGTGAGATGATCTCCCGGTTCCTAACGTAGTCGGAGAACAACGTCAGATAATTTTGTCTGGAAGAATAGTGGAGACTGGATGATGTGGACAAAGTCTATAGTGCCATCGGTCGTGCAATCCGGATAATGTGAACGCCTGGCATCGTGTTAAGTCATCGTAAGTGGGCCGAAATCTGAACATATCAGATTCTCTTTATTTCACGAATTTTTTGATCTTCAGGAATGCAGATGTTCTCATCATGTCGGATGAGAACCAGGATATCCCCGGGACCGCACATTTTCAATACATCTGCCTTCATTCCTCTGATCGGAACGCCCTTTCGCTCAACCCAATGTCCTGCTTCTCCTATGTCAAACCGGAACCCATGCACAGTTGAAACAGACAGAATTCCTGATGATTAACCGGATTACTGAATATCCGGATATGATGGCGGATCATATCAAGGGCATGATAGATCATGGAGCATGAAGGTTCTGGCTAGAAAAAAGGAAAAAATCAGGGGGTGACAATGTTAAACCCTGGATCAAATACATCCAACATAGAGACAAACCGGTCAAATGTCGCAGCATCGCCGGTAGTTGTCACATCTTCCAGAGTTTCTGAGGGATCAAGAGCCAGTTGTTCAAGTGTTTTGCGTGGCATCTCAACGGTTACATCTGCAGTTGGTGATGATGAGTCCACCCAGTACATGAGTACCTCATTCTTTACCTGGATCAGTGCTTTATCACCAGTATCGGTCAGTTTCAGATTGATCTGGTAGTCCTCATCTTTGGCTTTCTCTCCGTTGACCCTGACTGAGATATAATCCAGTAACTCTGAAACTGACATAGCAGACATAATATCCGATGAAATGCCGCTCATTTCATTGATTGGAGTGGTTCTTCTGAGATCCTGGGCTCCGGAGAGGTATGCATTCCTGGCGGTTCCTGAAACTTCCTGGTATCCGAGTTGCTCAAGTGCTGCAGCTTCCATCTCCCTGGCCTGCATGTTTGTCGGATCAGCAAATACCAGGTAATTTGCAATACTGGCTACCAGTTCATACTTTCCTGCATCATAATCCTGCTGCAGATGACTGAGTGCTGCTTCCGGCCCTCCCATGTATGAAGTGATCTCTTTTGCATACTCTACCGGAGTGAGACGGTTGAGATTTATTGGATTTCCATCATAAAATCCGAGATACTTCTGGTAGGTAGCCTTGACTCCCATGTACATCTGACCATAGAACCCATAGGTATACCAGAATTCCTTTAAGGAATCCGGAGGATGGATCATGTTCGAGATCTCATCCATGGTGTATCCCTTATTGATGAGATTCAGGGTTTGATCGTTGACGTATTTGTACAAATCACGCTGGTTCTCAAGAATCTCTATTACTTTGTCGTTACCGAATCGTGGCCAGTGATGAGAACTGAACATGACTTCAGCCTTATCACCGTACAGTTGCCTGACTTCATCAAGAGATCGTGACCAGGCGAGTGGATCACGGACCTGTGCTCCCCGAAGGGTCAGGAGATTATGAAATGTTGCTGTACAGTCTTCAGATACCAGAAGGGCATTCTTCTGTGGGAACCAGATATCAAGTTCTACCGGTGCCTCGGTATTCTCTGACAGATGGAACTCCATGTTCACTCCATCGATCGTAACCTTCTGCCCGGTGTGGGTAATATCCATGGTTGGTGCAATGAGAGATGCTGTTCCGACTGAAGGGCTCTTTCCAAGGCCGATGTCAATGTTTCCTTTTGCATCCTTGGGTAATTGTATACCATACTGGTAGTTAGCCCGGCGTTGCATGGCATTGCCAGCATAGACATTCTCGCTCACTGCGTGTTCCATGAAGTTTTCAGGAGCAATGATCTGAACATCTCCGTTTGCTACGTCTTCATCAGAGACTATTCCCTTGACTCCCTGGTAGTGGTCAGCGTGAGGATGCGAATAGATTACCGCTTTTACCGGATAGTGACCGATTGTTCTGTTCACCAGATCCATTGCAGCCTTTGCTGTCTCAACTGATATCATGGGATCTACGATAATCCAGCCGGTATTCCCCTTGATGAAGCTCATCGATGTGACATCGTATCCCCTGACCTGATAGATGTCGTCAGTTACGTTGAATACTCCATTAATATTGTTGAGCAGGAACTGCCGATAGAGTAATGGATTTATCGTATCCGGTCTGGTTCCATTGGCAATGGCTTTGTATGCCTCCATATCCCATGATGTTATCCCGGGATATGCAGATTGAATAATCAGGGGGTCATCGGTTGCCAAAAACCCTTTGTTTGCGAAGAGAAAATCCTCATCATTGTTATTTCATGCAGGAGTATTGTTCTTCTCTTCCTGAATGGCAATGGTGTATTTTGTTGCATCATTTCGATCATCTGCATATACTGTCCCGCATAACAGAATGAGACAGAATAATCCAGTACAGAGCCACAGTAATCTCATATGGTTCAACGAGGAATCTAATTTTAATAGGGATAAATTATTCGAAATGTGGCTGGATATTATTTGGTTTCCTCCATAAATCTTATAATTCAGGATTTGGTAATCAGGCACATTATTATCAGATACTGATAGCGTACCATCAGGTATACTATCTGGAATCTCTATTTTTTTCACGGTACTATCTTCGATAATTCAGTATCTGCAGATAGCAAAATCGACATTGTTCTACCTGGTCCTAAACCTGATGATAGTCAAGTGCCAGGAAATATTGAACCGAAGATGAACCATACGGTAGATGAATTATTGATGACGAGAGCATAAGTACCACGAATCGATCGGTACATGTAGTCTTCCTCTTATGTGCCTATACCCCGGCGGTTGATTATCTAAAAGGGATTGCTATATGATATCATTCTCAGGTTCCTGTTCTGTCGCATCAGGCTTATACAAGGGAATGAAAGTTTCGTCATCATAAATATCTGTAATTATTTTCGGAATTGATAGAATGAAACGTGATATGAGTGAATGGAAGAAGATGCTAGAGGGGTTTGAATATGATAGTTCAGATGAGTATCTCGTATCGATTCGGAAGAGAGCCCGGAAGATGATCAAGAGATATAACCGGACCGATGAGATTCCAAAGGTCAGGAGACGATTATTAGAGAAACTGGTCATGCAGCCGGTTGATAAAACAGTCTTCATTGAACCTCCGTTTTTCTGTGATTATGGCGTTAATATCACCTTTGGGAAGAATTTTTACGCGAATTTCAAACTGTGTGATCCTTGATTGTGCTCGTGTTCAGATCGGGGAGAACACGTTACTCGGACCCGGGGTCCAGATCTACACTGCCACACATCCTGTACACCCATCTGCAAGACGTTCTCATCTTGAGTGTGCATATCCGGTAACAATAGGAGATAACGTCTGGATAGGAGGTGGATCGATCATCCTTCCCGGGGTAACGATAGGGAATAATTCAGTTATCGGGGCAGGAAGTGTGGTTACAAAAGATATTCCTGATGATGTGGTCGCTGTCGGAAATCCATGCCGGGTCAGAAGAAAAGTAACTCCCGAGACATAGACAACTCCTCATAATGTTCCTTTTTAGCCGTGTTATGGTCGTTTATAGGTATTTGATATCCATCTATCTTCCTGTTCTACAGATTTTTCACATGATTATCTTTTCATCATATGGGTAAGGATGCTGGGACAAGTTGAATAGTTGCCAAATGTCAAAGTTGTTCAGATAATCAGAATACACGGCCGAGATCTGATATATATGGGTTGATCCCCTTTCTCATGAGACCTTTTTCACAAAAATCAGGAAATATAGCTTTAGTTGTGTTCATTGTGCACAACATATTGGGCATAATGCCAAATTATTTATACATACACTACCTATGAGAACATAGAAGAGGTGCCCTATATGAAACTACAAACCAGGATTACACTGGGGTTTTTCCTGATGATAATGTCTATGATTATCATATCTGTGAGTGCGGAACAGATGGAAGATCCGATTATTACTATCAATGCTGTTCCATCTACAAATATCGGGGATCTTCTCGTAGTATCAGGAAACACTACACTCCCTAAGGATTCTCACCTTGAAGTCAGCCTTATTTATGTTGATTGTTCTGATTTTTGTACCGGTTCAGGTACTGATGCAATGGTTTTTCCCGGACAAGGAGATCAGAATATCTGGTCTGTAGCGATGGATACTTCTGGCTTCGGATATGGACGATATAAAGTAAATGTTACTCATATTCTAAATTTTACGCCTGATGGGATTGTTTTTGGTAATACATCTTCAAACCTGACGATCTTCATGAAGGGACAGGTCCTGATTGATAATTCTACGAATAAACCCAATCAAAACATAACCAATGGGTTTATCTTTCTGAATACGATAGATCCAAAGAAGGTAGGTGATAAGTTCCTCATTCTCGGCTCAACAGATCTACCAGTAGGAACCGAGATCCTATGGGAGATTGGACCGGATCAAACGCAGTCCTCGCCACAATATACCGGTGAATACCAATATATCTCATCAAATTCTATGGTTGTAAAAGGGAATGACACAGTAAACCGGGTATCTAATGCCATTGATACTATCGCCTTTACACCCGGTGTGTACAATGTTACTTGTTCCATAAGTAACGGAGACCTTAGGAAAGGTGAATGGAAAAAAGGAGACATTCAAGCTCATACACAGTTTACTGTAAAATAATTGGTTTCTATGTCAAGTTTGACCAATTCAACTAGACTATATTAACCACCTTTATCTATTCATAAATGAAATTGAACAGAAGGATCTTCGGATAACCAATAATACATCTCCTCGGAAAATATTGGTTCCTTCACGCAGAACACCAGGAATGTCAGTAAAAAGAGTATACAAATCTGTTGCAATTGGAGCAACGATTCTTCTCGTTTTAATTGGTGCGGTAATCGTCTTATCCACACTCTCTATCTCAACTCTACCTGACAGACCAGATGATATTTCTTCACCATATAATGATTCATCGTCAGATGATACCTCAGTTTATTATGAGCAGGTGTCCACCGGCGGATATAACAATTCTTCAGATACTCTGCCAAATACTCCAGATTCAATTTCATCTCTGTATATCAGTCTTAATTCTGTGAGAGATGTTCAGGCCGGAGATCAGATCGTGATTTCAGGAACAACAAATTTACAGTCAGGAAGTATTATCAGTCTAAAAATTACCCCGGCTTTTACAGAGAGAACTGACGAATTTAGTTCTAAAACAACCTTTAAATCATTTTTAGGATTGATGGGATATACCAGGGTTTTTGCAGATGATAATCCAGTTCACCGGTGGTCATGGACTGCCAACAGTTCAGATCTTTCTCCTAATTTATACGAGGTGACTGCTTCATTCATAAGCCCCTTATCTAATTCAGATCAGAAACCGGGCATATTTTTTTCTGGAACATCCCGTTTTATCCTGACACAGCGATCAGTATGAAATATATTCATTATGTGGTATGGATTATTGGAATAGCAATTCTGGCAGGAATAATGGTAGGATGGTCAATTATATCAGGACTCATCTGGATTCCGTTAATAATTATTCCTCTGGCAGTAATTGTGGGATATTCCGGTCGCAAGATTGTATCTCCAATCCTGGATGATGAACTTAATCAGCGTATTCATGGAGATGCTGCTATGAGAACCCTTGAGGTTTTGTTTGTAACCGGTATTATAATTACATCAATTCTGTTTTCTCTTTCAGTAAGTTCTGCATATATTCCAAAAATAAACGGACATATTGTTACCAATGATGATAATACACGATCAATGTCAGTGACCATACAGTATCTTAATCCTCTGGATATCTCGAATCCAACCTTGAGATCATATCTTATCAGGAATATCGAAGATATGACATACCAGGATGCAGGATCGTATGCAACATTCTGGCAGGAAGGATTGCGGCCATACTATGAATATGATCTGATGGCTAGAATCGGTGGATCTCTTTTAATATTTCTTCTTTTAGTCTATGGTTCTTTTTATTTATACTACCGTCGAAAATACTAGTCACATTCAATATGAAAAACAGAATAAAAGTCTTCCGGGCTGAGTATGATATGACCCAGGAGACACTTGCACAGTTAGTCGGGGTTACCCGAAATACCATAATTTCTATTGAAAAAGGAAAATATTATCCTTCTTTACTTATTGGATATCGAATTGCACGAGTCTTCAACGTTGATATTAATGATGTCTTTACGTATGAAGAAGGAATAGATGATCTTCCCCTGGAATAACCAGGACTTTTTTCCCTTTTTCATTCATTGTCATCCAATAATACCATAATTATTGTAGCATAAGTGCCCACCTTGCATGAGAATATGAAGATAAACCAGATATACGAGCCAAATAGTTGGTATCGAATGGTATCTTGAATCTCCAGGGTTTACAGATAAATGCAACCGGAGATAAGAGCCGTGTCTAATATGATTTTTCACAATCGTGAAGAATGGGACTATTTTTTCTGGAAAAATATTGAAGACTTGATACCGTGAAGAAATTCTACAGTGCTATCTGTATACCTACCTGATATTGTGAACGCCTGATACCGGTTATTTCATCTCAGGTATGCCGGTATTCCTGGTATATATGATTCTCTTCTTTTTCCATCATCTACTGTATGGAGATATCCCTAATCTCCCGGGTCCTGCTAATTTCCATGCGTCAACACCGGCATTAGCCCAATATTTGATGCAATACCTCACGATAAATTATATCGTACTACATTCCCAACTAATCGCCGGACAGGAGGGTACCTGAACATCGGATCACTATTTCATGACTATCCCGGGCCAGTTTACCCGGTCCCTAGCAAAAAGGGATAATCTCAAATCCCGGGATCACTCACTCTCTCCCGGACCGCTTCTTGATGATCTCTTTCGGGAAGTACT
The DNA here is from genome assembly GCF_963668475.1 of uncultured Methanospirillum sp. Classification (GTDB taxonomy): domain Archaea; phylum Halobacteriota; class Methanomicrobia; order Methanomicrobiales; family Methanospirillaceae; genus Methanospirillum. Next base: position 263,391 of record NZ_OY764544.1, on the reverse strand, counting down.
TCGTGCATGAGATATCCCGGGTTGTATCGTTCCACTTCATGAGTGCAACACCCCGGTTGTCAATATACGCAAAACTGTCATCTATCCCATTCTCATTTCTCACCCATGCACCGGTGTTGATCAGAAGTGTCGGTTTCCCGTCTGCTTTTCTCCCCTGGGTTCTGATATCATCATCGGTATTGGGATATGTTCCGGGAATATGGGTATGGCCGAAGATCAGGACCTCGGCGTTGTAGGTGTACTTCTCACTCTTTAATGCGTCTTCATAGACACCTTTCACATCGTAATTTTTTGCACTAAAAAATGTGCTGTACATCCAGGTACTGAGTGCTCCATACATCACCGGAATGATGAATATGAACAGGAGCCAGAGAAACACCACCATGCCGATGAGATACAGGTCATTGAGTACCCCCCACGAGAGGAAGTAACTGCCAATGCCTATCAGGACTATCTCGCCGATGCAGATACCAAGGCAGGCTTTGAAGAGGAGTGATGATGAGGGCAGATCCTTCATGGTAAATCCAAATGTCTGAACACCTTTAACTGATAGTACAAACAATGTGACGGCAAAGACCACTCCGACGATCCAGTAGAGCCAGGTAAGCCCGTCGCTCTTGAAGAAGACCGGGAGGATGATGGCCAGGATGTTCAGTACTGCATAGAATCCGATAAAGGAGAGTATTGGGACAGATTTCCGGACTTCTCTGACGATCGAACAGTTGAGGATCTCCTGTATTGAGTCTATGATATCAAATCTGAATCCTATTGCCTGGCTGATGGAGTAGGTGACCTGCTGTTTGTCAAACTGCTGGCCATGCACGAAGACATAATGGACTCCTCCTGCGTTGAGGCCATGTACATGTCCCTGGGTTGAGGTTGCAGGATAATGCCTGGGACTCAACTCAAGAATATGGTCCGGATTCCAGGCAATCTTCAGACTTTCTATCTTCCCGTGCAGTCCCTTGAAAAGGGTGTAGATGCTATACGCCGGGTTGCTTTTGCCTGGTGTATCTGCTCCGTATGAGTACACCGGTTCGCCTGAATCCTCGTCGTGGTTTCCGGTGACATAGATGATATCGCTCTCTATCTTCTGCAGTTTCAGGAAAAAGATGAGACCGTCGAGGAAGGCATAGTTGCGATCCTGATGTCGTGGGTTCCACAGATCCAGGATATCTCCGAGTAAGATAATTTTTGAAGGAGGAAGGAGCGTTTTCGTGACCGGTGTGCTGCCCTCTTCCTGCTCCTGTGGATGACAGACAACCTTCGCTGTCCCGGACTCTATCTTGTCCAGGAAATTAAGCATCCGGTTTATTGTTTCAGGCCCTTCTACCCCGCCCAGATGAACATCAGATACGACAAGTATGCTTCTGTCATCAGGGATCTTTTCAGTGAAATCTCCAGGATCCATACCCTCACGTGAGTGAGAATAGGGACTCATATTACATTGATGTATCGATATGGATCAGTGTATGAATCCGGGATATTAGGAGGTAAGATTTATTGGTATTGAGGGGAGGATACTGAATGGAAGTCCGGGTTTTGGGGGAACTAATGAAGAGCTCCGGAGTTGGTTCAACTAGGATAGAGAATACTCGTAGGATCAGGGGGTCCAGTTACATAATAAAATTCTTGGGAAATTACCTGTCTGGATTTGTTGATGAGATTGAGATGTATTCTGGCTGATGAGTTTGAACAGTTAGAAGGATTTCCCGGATGTATTGAGAGAGAGATCTCCTGAAAATGCCAATTTGTGTGATGATATATCATGAGGCTCGCCGGAGATGTTGTAGAGGGTTATGGGACAAACTACAGTCCCGGTTCTGGAGCAAGGCCTCAAAGTGAAGAAGAATAAAGAGATGCCATGGATAGGTTGTATGGGATAAACTCTAATACTGCCGTGAATATGAGAATTAAAGAAGGATCCAGGCCGACATCAGCATGATATCATGGAGTCCATGTATCAGAGCAATATATTTATTGAATCGATTTCTATGGAACTTACGTAAGTGAAAAGAATAGGTACACTATTGTGTGGATGAGTAGAATAATTCATGAAAGTAAAAGATGTAATCCGACTCATTGAGCAGGAGGGATGGTTTCTTGTTGCAACAAAAGGAAGTCATCGCCAATATAAACACCCGGATAGACCTGGCAGGGTCACTATTGCAGGCCATCCTTCTGATTCGGTATCACCAGGGACATGGATAAGTATTCAGAAACAAGCAGGATTAAAAAGTGATGAATAATGTATAAATTCTTAATTGTTGTCGAAAAAGCAGGGGATAACTATTCAGCATATGCTCCGGATCTTCCTGGTTGCATTGCAACAGGAAAGACAAAAGAAGAAGCTGAAGAGAATATGATAGAAGCGATGGAATTTCACATTCAGGGTCTTTTAGAGGATGGGTTGTCAATTCCAAAACAAGAGGCATATGCTTCTGTATTTGCTATCCCGGAACATGGATAAATATTCTATAAAATGTAATCATCAAGATTCCAAGTTCATATTATCCGATAATCTTCATAAAATTTGAAATTCCTCTTTTATTCATACGTTATTTGAAAGAACGATTCATCCCGGGAGTGAGTATATTGCCCGGCTATCGCTGACGGGCCGAGAGGTATTTCGGGAGCCTGGTTTCCTGTGGTTGGTCTGAAGTATCAGAATAACTTCCCGGGTGTAGTGATAGTGATCTCTCCTGAAAATACTGATTGGCGAGGGGATATTTCCGGGTCTAGTCCCTCACGTCATCTAACAATCATACTACCAGCCCGGGTGAGTGAGTTCGAACATACCGTGGCAGGAAATACGAGTCCGGGTAAGCGGATGAGCCCGGAAGAGATGAAAGGGGTTACATCCGGGATATCAAGTGGTGAATTTGAACAGTCAGGAGGGTTTCCCGATGTATTGATAACAGGTGCTTCTGACAATGCCGATTGGTGTGGGGATAGTTCAGAGGATGAGTCAGGGTATGCCACATAATCCGGGGAGATGAGAGGGGTAAAATCCGGGGATGGTTCGGGGAGTATATCAGGTCTGTTGAATGATGGCTTGTCTGGTTTACACCGGAGGTCTGTGCTATTCATGAAACAATAGAACCTTCTCTCAATAAACTACGGTTCACCGGAATGGGAGTTCTCTATTCTATGATGATGCTCTGTCCCGGTGGTGTATCTAGTTAACTGTTCCCTGACCGTTAGAATCTGGCTTATCGGGTATGATATTCAGGAGTTCGAACAGAAAGGATAAGATCGGTATCGTGTGGTGATCATATGCTACAGGATCTTACGAGCCGTCTCCCTCAGGGAGATGGATGTTCTTACCGGTCAGTAAAGCTCTATCGTCAGTTCTATACAGCCTATCCTCAGTTTGGGCTGACACTGTCTGCCCATTTGCCTGAAGGTATCCCTCTCTCGATACTCCGAAGCGTAAAGGGGATCAAAAAAAGAAGAGTCGCTGCCAAATATCGACGATACTCTTAATTGTGAGTATTGAGAAAGTAACCAGACTAACCCCGCGAACATCCATTATCGATAGAATAGTATGGTTATTCATTATCCATGAAAGATCCTGATATCTCCCCCGTTCCCCCTGATCTCCCGATTACCCGTGAGCAGATCTCCGAATTTTGTGAGAAATATCACCTTGTTTCTTTTGCCTTTTTCGGGTCTGCAGTCAGAGGAACACTCAGGGCAGACAGTGATATTGATATCATGATTACGTATGATCCTGATACCCCCCACACATACTCCGGATACCTGGAGATGATCCATGAGCTCGAAGAGATATGTGGAAGAAAAGTAGATCTGGCTGACCGTGACCAGATAGCCAAAACCCCGAATTATCTCCGAAGGATAGGGATGATGGAGAACCTGCTTCCTACTCACCGGCAGGAGTCATATCTCCTTGATATCCTCCTTTTTCTAAAGGAACTGGCCGGATATCAGGTTACTATGTCGTCAAGTGATGATAGTCCTGATGACCTGACCCGGAGAATCCAGTATGACGGGAGATGGTTCTGTCTTCTTCGTATTGCCCGGATTGCAGAGATGGTTGATTCCGGAGTCAGGAGTAGAATTTCGTCCGTACCCTGGAAACTCCTTGATCTCATATCAGATTATACTATCCTTGATGAGCCTGATATCTCTCTCATTGAGGAGGTATCTGAGCGATTGCTTGCATCAGTCCCTGATCTTGAAGCGGCCATCCCGGATGAGACAGAGTTTGTAGAACGGGTAAGAGAGAAAGGGTTCTGGTAATGGGCCTTGAGGGATTAGTGATCCCCAAGTAGTGATGGTGACTTCAGATCATTGGATCCTGAACTCTCATTTCACCGATGAGAGATCACTACCAAGATTTTCGAGCCTACATTTACCACGTTGACTGCAGTCAGTCAATGAGATCGTACGTTATCGCGATCATTTTTTCCAGATCTTCACCGGTTCAGCCTTCCATGATGGGAAGAGTTCCCAGAGGGGGCCATATTCAGGATCACTTCGTCATCAAGCTCCGGTTTCCACCAGACGGTCTTTCCGGTCTCGTCGGTCTGTTGAATGACCTTCGTGATAATGGGATGTAGGTTCTCATAGTCCACGAGAGCCTTCACAAGTGCTTCCCGCTCCGGTTGCCATATCACCACCCAGTACCTCCAGGATCTCCGGGGCCGGTTCTTCTCCGAGCATCAGGGTCTGGGCAGTGAGGATCTTCTCACCCAGGTTATCAGGGTGGCTTTCTTCGTGAACCGTCACCGCGTCAGCATTGGTGAGATCATGGAATGATTTCTCGGTTTCAGGAGTGAAGGTATGGATTGTGTCCACGATTCCACAGCCGAGTGCCCCTCTTCACCGGGGATGAACCGGCCCATGATGATCCCGATCGCATATCCTATCCAACGGTTGGCGAGGTCTTGGGGTGTCGGGGTCGGGAGCGGGACTATTTCGCCTCGATGGCTGTTCGGTCCTCGTCGTCGATCTGATCTTCGAAAGTTCGTAATTGCTCAGGGTGGAATTTACGAGATCGGTCATTCCGGTGAAGGTGGTCAAAAACGAATGAATGAATACTTTAAACCCCGGGTCAGGATTAAGTGGCAATTGCAATGCCCTCAATAAACCACGGATCACTAGAATGGGAGTTCTTTATTCTATGATACTGCTCCCTTCCGGTGTGATAGCCCAGGGGTGAAAGGTATGACCGGTGTCTGGTTTTTGGGTGGTGGGGTTGAACGGTCAGAAGGGGTTCCCGATCTATTGATAACGAGTTCTTCTGACAATGCCTACTGGTTAAGGGATAGTTCAGAGGATGAGTCAGGGTATGCCACATAGTCCGGGAGATGAGAGGGGCTAAATCTGGGGATGGTTTTGGGAGTATATCCGGTCTGTTGAATGATGGCTTGTCTTGTTTACACCGGAGGTCTGTGCTATCCCGGGACAGGGTTCGGGGGTTATTTTACCACGGTTCACTGGATAGGGAGTTCTCTATTTTTATGATGCTGCTCTGTACCGGGGTAATAGTCCGGGTGTGAGTTTCCTGCCTGGGATTGACTGATTGTTCTGAGAGATAATCTGGGAGTATTGAGAGAGAGGTCTTGGAAAATGCCAATTGGTAAGGAGATATTGAAGGTGATGGTCAAATTTGGTCAAGAAGATTTGAGAATTGAATGATGATTTTTATTTAGTTGATACGAAAAAATAATATAACAGGGCCAATAAGGTCATTTGTATTAAATTTTTAAATAAGATATTATTCATAGAGATTTAGGAATCAATGACATTAGTAAATTTTAAAGAAAATCAAATTTTTTCTTCTTTATCGAAGTCCTGTAATGCAAGTGCAATTTCCTTCATTTTCCATCGTAATGCCCCTGGATCGTCGGTTACATACGTAGCAGGTATTGATATTACTGTAACCCTTTCTTTCGAATGCAACATGGTCCGGATATAATTATCCTTTGCTTCTTGCTCCGGATTCCCATGAATCCCTCGTGATAATCCATCAAGATAAATTGCTATTTTTATCGAACCATCATGATTTGAGTAATAAAAATCAGGAGTTGTAGTCAAACTTGAACTTAATTTAATTTTTACCTGAGTCTGAAATGTGGGAAATCCATAGGAATCTAGTTTTGACCCTAAAATCATCTCTATCGTATTTGTCGATTCGCCTTCTGGAATAGTTTCTTCGATGATTGGCGGGATATAACAGACATGAGATGCTTCATTTTTAAGACCTTCAAGAAGACTTACCGCAGTATGACGATCTAATTCCTGGTGATAGAGCATGTTTGAATAACTTTTCATGCAATCATAACATGCCTTTTCACATCCTCCCTGACATTTCTTTAATACATTTATTCCTTTATCAACGAGATCAGTCCATTCATCGAGAATCTGATTAATAATCCCAGAACCTCCAGGCATGGGATCATACACCAAGACATTAAACACTTCTTCATCTTGAGGTAAAATGAGAATCTGAAAGTCATCAGGTTCCATTTCTAAAGATACATTCGAAGCAATTCGTATTCCTTCTGCAAGGTTTACTGCATCTGCTTTTGAAGGAAGACTTTCAAAAAGTAATCCATCAACCTGGGCATCAGCACTAAAGCAGAGATATCCGGGTTTCTCATGACAATTTTTCTCATGAATTTCATAGAAATTTTCAAGTTCCTTTGAAGAAGCATATGGTGACCGTGCTGCTCCACAAACCCGGCACACAGGATATCCCAAAGTCCCCTCAGCAACCTTATCCGAAGGACCGATATTGATCAGCCGGATTTTTTGCCCATGTAAGTGCGAAAACTCAACCGTTCCTGATACATATTTATCAATCCCACGGTGCTCTCTCCGTAATTCACCGAGAATTGCTACAGGTAGTTTAAACCGGTTTGTTTCTTCATCTGATACATGCGAGATAAATGACAGTTCCGTATCACTAATTGGAATTCCCGATAATTCTATTACTTGATCCTCAGCATATCCATCGGGGCGATTTTTTTCCTCAAATATTCTCATCGTCCTGATATTTGCAACATATTTTTCAGGATTAATACCCTCTTCACCGAATGGAAGATGATAGTATGCAACTTTGTATCGCCCACCATTTGCATATATGATATTTCCAGGAACGAATTCCCTGAGTGCCAGGATTTCAGGTCTCGTTAATTCAAAGGTCTTTCTCATCCACCCGGTTGAGAAGGTATTACTCGCAAATCCCGTGATAGAACCCTGATTTATTGCGTATCCGGGTAGAAAACCATATCTACCGAGGACGTTGAGCGTATAATTATCAAGGCTTCGTCCGGCAATTTCTGAAATATATTCTTTACAGCGTCTTCTCAGACGTTCATCCAGCTCTTCTAATGTGGACAATTCTTCTTCTTTCTGGTTCAGTTCATTCCTTTTATTGATAGCCCACATGAACCTCTGGTGAATGAGTTTTACCTGTTCTGAAAGGTTTGGTTGAAGTTCATCGAGATATTGCTGTATTACCTTATCCTGGACTTCATCAACACTATCAGACGGCCATTGTTCTGAAAATATTTTCAAAACGCTTGATAATAAAGCAGATTCGTTATCATGAATTGTGGTCATCAGGTTGGATAGATCAATCAGTTCTGTTCGATACCTGCGATCTTCTTTGAAGAGGTATCCAGAAACAAAAGGTGGAAATGCTTCCCGTAACGTCTGATAGATTGCTCTATCTGCATCAGTTGGGTTATCCCGTTGAGATATCTGAGTTAATTGAGCCAACACTGTTGCATGAACATGTTTGCGTATCATGACCGGATTCTTTAGATTTAACCGGGGAGGATATATTGTTCCACTCAGAAGCCGCATCGGATCTTCGAAGAAATATTCGTCATGGGCTTTCCGATTGCAATAAGTGTAAATTACTGCCATTCTGTTTCGTCTGCCGGCTCTCCCAGCACGTTGCCAATAATTTGCAGGTAATGGGGGAACATTCCTCATCAGGACCATATCAAGAGATCCTATATCGATACCCAGTTCCAGCGTTGGTGTCGCAACAAGACAATTTATGCTTCCCTTCGGATTTTTGAATTGTTTCTCAATGTATTGTCGATCTTCCGCAGGAACCTGAGCGGTATGTTCCCGAGCCATAATCATGGTTAATTCACGGCCCAGAAGACTGACGTTATACTCATCCTCTGGAGGTTCTTCAAACCGTGTATGCCCTTTACACCGGAACTTTGTGCAAGCCTGACCAGGAGATTCACGGGTGTGGACACGATTACAAATAGAACATCGATGGCGCTCAAACTGAGATATTATCCCTACTTTAGCGGAATTGATCTGATACACTCCGCTTGCGCCGGATAATGCCCGGTTCTTTGCATCTTTCAGGGTGACCGGGGTGAGAATATGCCACTTATTCACCAATCCTTCCCAGACATCTTCCAGCAACTGAGGAATCAGATCCGGCTCTATTCCCCAATTTTTCACAAACGATACTGAACCGGTCATGCCACCATCAGCAATGATACCTTTCACGAATCCTTCTTTATCGTTCTTCTCTCGTTTGAGTTTCAATCCTTTGGGGGGGAAATCGATAAGAGGCATGAAACCGCGTTGAACATCTTCACTCCCCGGACTCCAGTAATGTGAGAAGATAGGCTCCATTTCATCCCAGAAAATCGCACCTTTTCGGTGAATGTCAAGGAAGGAAGAGATCCCGGCAGTCATATTTTCCGGTGAGAGATGATAACGTCGGGCTAGTTCAATGACCGTTTCATCCTTTTCATCGATTCCATGATAGAGGATTTGGATAATTCCCCATGTTTCAAGACTGTCACGCTGTTTGTAACTGGTCGTTAATTCTCTCAAGATGAGTATCCGGAGGAATTTTTTCATGGATTTCTCCATCTTTAAACTATAGGCTTCCTCAATCACATTGAGATAAACCTCAGGGGCAAGAGTTCTGGCGAGATTTTTATCCTGTTTAAAGAGTGTGTTGATTTTTTCTACTAGATCTCCGACAGAGACAGGGGTGTCGGATTCCTTGATAAACCGGTACATCAGATGCCGGAGATAATACCGCCTGGCATGATCTGCCATCCATGCAGCCTGAAATGCTGCTTCCTGCCGATTATCAGCAAAGAGAATAATTTTTCGGTTATCTATGCTTTGAGCGTTTATCATATCCTGAGCAAGGATATGAACATCAGCCACTTCCACAGCCAGTAATGGCCTGAGAGGGGAAAGGGTCTTTCCTCCCCGTTTTGTTCCTTTATACTGACAACTTGGACAGGATTTCACTTCTCCATGATCAAGCAAAACATAAATGGGAACCAGATCGGTCTCCCGTTTGCACTGGGGATTATCACAGTGATCTGATTTCTTTTTGTGAATTGTTCCACAAAACCGACAGAAATATGCTTCAACCCTTTTTTTATCCAGGCTGGTTGTAATGTCGTCATCTTCAGAGTCGTCTTCAATGACAAACCGATTTGTGATAGTGAGTTTCTTCCCTGCTCCATCAGCCGTCCGAGGCCAGAATATCTGACCTTTATCTCCTTCAGCACATCCACCACACAACCCATCTTCTTCTGTGAGATGTTCAACAAAAAGTTGGAAAAAGTGCTGCCCGCAATTTTTACACGAGACTACCGGAAGAATTGCCTCAGGCAACAGATCCGGATACTTCTGTTCAGCCCTGCTTCGGGAGAAGAATAATTCAGCGAGGGTATCTCCTTCCTGGAGATCATGCAGAACGGAAACCGCTCCTGCAAGACCACGGGTAAAGAAATGGAGTTGAGGCCTGATGAGAGGATATCCATCTTTTTCTGCTGCAGCTCCAAGGGCAAGGTACGTGAGGAGTTCAAATTCATCGTTTCTTGTTGGAGCATATCTTCCCAGAGTTTTCCATACTTTCCGTGTAGCTTCGGTGATGTAGAATGGTCGGCTTAAGGTTTCATAAATTACCTTCACGACCTCGCTTGATTTGAGTGAGTCGTACAGACCAACACGGGGAGGAATTGTTTTATCAACAACAAGAGAGAGGCGTTCCAATACATCATACAGGCCGGAAGGATCATCCTCATTATCAAGAGCTGTAAGGGTGTCTTCGAATAATTGAGGCGCGTCTTCTCCTACTGGTTTTGGTTTAAACCGGGATTTCGGCCAGTCTTCTTCAGCATATGTTTCTTTGACTATCTCCAGGTTTTCAGAATTTACTCCAAAGAACCGATGAGCAAATCGTTTCCCTGCTTCGTCTCCATACTTGCGATCTACTATGGTGGCACTGGTTCCGATGCAGATGACATCATCCGCTCCTTTGTTACAGAATGCACGAAGTCGGCGAATGAGCACAGATACTTCGGCCCCTCGTGAACCTGAGTACGTATGGGCTTCGTCAAAGACAATGAACCGGAGTGGAGCATCCTGGAACATCCCAAGATCCCGGCCCCGAGTCATGAGGTATTCGAGCTGATTGATATTTGTCAGGAGGATCCGAGGTGGTTCAATCCGCATCTCCTGTTCTGTTAATTTTTCTTCGTATGGTGAGATTGTTATATGTGGATGAAGCTTATTTTGTTCTTTATATCGGATGAATTCCCCTTTCCCTTCTCCTTTCTGCATTCGCTTGTAATCGCCGAGCTTTGATTCATCCTCCGGAGTAGAACCGATATACATTCCAAAAGAAATTCCTGTGCCGGCAAGGAGATGGCGAAGGCGTTCTAATTGATCTATTGCGAGCGCATTCATCGGGTACACGAGTATTGTGACTATTCCCTGAGGTGCTCCAGCATCCCTGAGCTTAAAGCAGTGATCGAGTATTGGGTAAAGAAAAGATTCGGTCTTTCCAGATCCGGTACCGGTTGAGACCAAGCAGTGTTTTCCTGAGGTGACGGCATCGAAGGCTGCCTGTTGATGGGCAAACATTCGGGGATGATCTGCAATTCCCGCGACAGCAGGATGCAGACGTTTTTCTCTCACGAGATCCTCAAGAGCGGATCCCTCAGCAAAAGAACGTGATAGGGAGATATACGGTCCCTTGACCAGGTGTGATTCTTCACCGGTAGCGCCGAGCATGATTCGGGCCTGGTTTTCAAGGTCCGGGTCAGATAGAGGGAAGGCAGTGAGTTGATATCTGAGGAACTGTCGGTTTACCTGTTCCGCAAAAGTAATAGGGTTTAAGGTCATAGAGCACCGAAAGACATAGATATTTATTGGCGTTATTATCGAAATATCTATTTAATTGAATCCGAGGTTTTATGAACCAAAAAATTGATGATAAAATCGAAACGCAAATAGTTCTCTCTACAATTACAGATTATTATCTCTCATCAAAAGATTTTAACGGGTGTCCTACAAAAACCATTCTTTCTAATATTAATTTGAATATGGAATTATTTCAATTAATTATTATTGATTTGCTAAATGAAGAAAAAATCTCTTTAAACTATGGAGATGGACATCCAAATCCTTTTGTAAAAGCATTTAAACCTGAATCTATTGACATCCAACTTGAAAAAATCACAAAAATCGGTTTAGATAATTGTTGTTTTTATCCAAGCCCTCAACATCTAACTACAATTGTTGATTCAAACCAATATTTCGAACGACCATTTACTCTTAAATTGGCATTAGGGGAACCCCAATTAACATATTACTCCTTTGATTTATCGGTTCTAGAGTTTTATCGAAATGATCCTCGTTACTGTTATTCTAATACAGATATTTCGGGTTCAGTTGGAGTAAAAGATGAATTTTATGACTCGGAATGTATGAAAGATTCTGATAAGATAAATTTACAGACTTTCGGGTTTTCTTATAATGAAAGATCTGAACGAGCTGTTGCTGTTTATCTTTGGTATCTTTTTAAACTCACGCCTCAACATCAACAAATTTGGAATGCCAAAATACTTGATGGATCATATAAACTACATCCTGATTATTATGAGCGCACCATTTTGGGAAATTGGACAAATGGTATTTCTATTTTTGATGCATTACTTTGTGAAATTCGTAATATTAATGAAAGTTTTAAAATTATAGGATTATGTGAACTTTTTAGGACTGATTATTCTGACCAAAAACCGCCTGAATTCACCTTTTTAATTAGACCAACAGAAAAAGAGTACAAAGATTTTATCCACTTACTTGATAAGATACTTTCAGAAAACTTGAATAAATCGTTCTTTAAACCTCTTGGTATTTCATTCGAACGAGAAACAGAAATATGTGAAGGTAAGGTTCGAATTGATCAAAAAGGAACAATACAATTATTGGAGGAATGGTTAAACCGAGACTATCATCCAGTTGATAATCAAGTAATTCCAGAAATAATTAAACCTCTAAAAGAAGTAAGAATAGAACGACAAAAACCAGCCCATATTGTAAATGATAATTCTTTTGACCAAAAATACCTTCTTATGCAAAAAGAAATTATGATTAAAGTATATACGGGTATCAGAAATCTCCGAATTATTCTTTCTACTCATCCGAAAATGAGGGGACATAAGTTACCATATGATCTATCAGGGACAAATATTTGGACTGAATAATTACTAATACATAATAATAATATTTATACAAAATTATTATATTCAAATTTCGAAGGAATCTTATGAATAAAGAGAATTTAGAAAGACTTGTTGAAGATTCAAAAGTAAAAAGCGAGATTCTTCAAGAGAATATTGCAAATTTGCTATATTCCTTCAATATGGTAGAAATTTTTGGATGGGTATCAATACTAACTCAGCCAAAATATCAAAATGAACAGTTGTTTGAAGATATTCCCGATATTCCATTATTAGAATTTTTAATTGGATTGGGATTAAAAAAAGATAATTCATCATTGGAGAAACCATCTGCTCAAAGTATTTTTTATATAGTTGAAGCAGGTAAAAAATTCTTTAATAAATATATCTTCTCAGAAATGGATTTTTCCTTAATTGGAGGAGACCCAATAACTAATAAAATACTTACTTTATCTCTCTTTCATTCATTACTGTATCAATCCAACACGGGTCGATATCCTTTTCAAACAGACGAATATTTACATTCATTTAAACCCACAGTTAACAATTTCTTTTTGACGAAATATGGCTTTACAATTAATGATGCATATAAATTCTCCACGGCTATCATCCAAGCAATTAACAAAAAAGTGATTAGAAGATTTGATATTGCCCATAAAAAAGGGCGAAAATATGGATTTAAAAGTGAGATCTATAATACATTTCTTTTCGAAAATTCACACAGATTAATGGAAATATCAGTAAATTTATTTCCTTATGACGAAGAAAATATAACCCGGTTCAACTCATTTTTGCAAGTTCTTTCGTGCACTTTTGGCGATGGAATTAACGATTTTAAGACCCCATTAGATTATAATCTATTTTTTAATAAACCAATAATTTTCTTTGATAATAAATATTATTGTTTTATTCCCAATATGTTAATTCAAAAAATGCCTTCCATTATTGAATTTTTATTGGAGGAAGAAAAACTTGCAAATACGAAAATTTGGGCTCGATTTATAGAAAATAAATCAGATTATGCTGAAGAAAAAACAATTAAAGTTATTTCGAAACTTTTTTCTACAGAAAATATTTATCAAAATCTCTTCTATTATCCTGAAAAAAATGCACGATTTGAAATTGACCTTTTAGTAAAAGATGGTAATTCTAATATTTTCTTTGAAATAAAATCGGGGATAATTAAGTCCTATTCGAGACGTAAGGGAATAAATAGCATCAAAACTGATTTGAAAAAACTTGTTGAAGATGCCTTTGAACAATCTAATCGGGTTGTTACAAATCTTAAAAATTATGGAATAATAAAATTCCAAAACGAGAAAAAACAACCGATATTAGAAATAACATATAATACAGAGAAAACTCAACTTTTTCAAGTTTCAATTACTTTGGAACCCTTATTTTCTAACGCAATAAATTTATCTTTGTTTACTACCCAAGGAATGTTCGTTACCGGAGAATACCCTTGGACTATAAATATTTATGAATTAGAAATAATTCTCGATTTAATTAAGAATTCAACGATTTTTTTTCATTATATTATTAGTAGAAATAAATATTTGAATTTACAAAGAATCGAATCTTTTGATGAACTTTCTTTTTTTGCCCTTTATATTAAAGATACTTCATTATCGATAATAAAAGATGATAATGAAGGTATTTTCATTCATTTGGATCCGGATTTATTAGATGTTTTTGATCTTTATTATCTATACCATGAATCACCTCCCAAACTTAACATACCAAAAGAAATCATGCAAATTCTTGATCAGATGGATCAAGAAAAACCTAATAATTATTTTTTGATATCTCAATGCATCCTAAATTTAGACTCCAATATTCAATTTCAGTTAAACGAACGAATATTTGATGGAAAGAAAAAAGTTCGGAAAGAAAAAAGAAGTGGTGCATTCTTATTATTTGATCCTAAAACAAAAATCGGTTTTACAATAGCAATCATTAATAACGTCGATGATGTTGCGGTCCCATTACAAGAAAGATGTTCCGAAAATTTAAGTAAATATTCTGCAGAAAATTGGATTGGAATTAGTATAATTATTCAGGATCTCACTTCATCTTACTCAGAAATCATTTGTATCAGTAAAAAACCTGACAGTTTTCAAATATTGAGGGAAAATAAAAATCCTTATTTGAAGTAAATAAAGTTTCTTGAAATTACATAATAAACTTCATGCCCTTCTAATGGTATCAATATATGATCATAGAGAATTTTAAGAACTTCTGTATAGATTCAAATTTCTGATATATACCAGATAATATGATTCTCGGATTGGGATTTAACAGTCTTTGGTCCTTGTCAAAGCCGAGTATGAAACCCAACATATTGACATGCCTACTATGTGGTTGGATCAAATAAGGAGAGAATAATTAAGCATATTTTCCTTTATCAATACTCATTTCTCTATAAATTTTTTCTTCGATCATTTGTTCCGTATCTCTAACATGGTCTGTCCAAATATCGTAAGGAGGAGTAAATAAACTCTCAACAAATTTTTCAACAGGTCCTATTGGTGAAGAAGAATAAACATATCCAAATAGTTTAGATCGTGCAATAATGGCCATACCTAATCGAAATCTTCCCTGATGATAATCCGGAGCATTATTGATTAGATACTCAACAGATTTAGCAAATCCATATCCCTCCATAATTGATATTGCGTTAAGATAACCCAACATTTCAACATGAGATATTACCGCTAAAAATGCACCACCCAAAGAATTTCTTACACTTTCATACGATACGCTAAATTTAAACCCATTATGTTTAATTCTATTATAATCACCCCACCATTCGGGAGATCGTTGTTGAGACCAATTCATGTATGGGAAAAATGAATATTGATAGATCGGGTGAATAAAATGAAGTTCTTTTGAAGATAATGAGTAATAATTGTTAAATATATTCTCAATGTTGGAAATTGAGGCTTTTTTTGGATTATTTCGTATAATATTCAAATCTCTTTCTTTGACTTTATTATCAAAAATTTTACAATGAGATGCATCTTTAAAAAATGATTCAAGAAATGTGCAAGATCGGACTAATAGATCATCAAGGATAGGAGATGTTACCGTTGAGTGATATTGGGAATAAGGAATATTTTTTTCAAATTCAAGAAATGATTCCTCAAGGATTAAATATCGGGCCCATATTTTAACTGAATCAATTGTCATAATAGAATAAACTCGTCTGTCCCCCGTCCAATTCCCTCTGCCCTTCCGCATTCTTCAACAACTGAGTATCCTCATCTGGGTCCTTAATCATCCGTTCATACTCCTCATCCCCAAGAATCGCATGTGCATGCCGTTCATACTCCGCCCATGATTCTTCAACGAATCGTCCCCTATAGAGCCACATGGCAGGGATATATCTGGCATCGCTCTCCTGAGCTCCAAAATCCTTCCCTGGCTTGATACGAGCATTATAAGGATGGTCCTGTAATTTCTGATCGCTGTTTCTCTCTGAAAAAATGAGGTTAAGGGCCTGGTTTCTTCCTTTCATCAAGGAGGCTTATGCATCATGGGATATCCAGGGGGATATGGATGTTTCTTCCCGATACAGCCCACTTCCAGGAGCCTGATCATTTTTTGTACCTGAACAGATAATCAGGAAGAGAGTCTGGTTGGTAGGGTTGTATTGAAAGGTCATTTCTAATATCTTATCATGATTTCTGGTTCGATAAATATTCCGTCTTCATTAGGAAACTGATTTAACGCATTGAGAAAGAAACCTTGCCAGACTTTAGGTTTTTGAGTTTGGTGAATATAATGAGTTCATCAAGGAGTGATCAGACCGGAATACCTTCAATTGGATCACAAGATACGATGACTTTAGCTTTGAATCGAATCGGATAATCGACATCCTTCAAGACCGATTCGGAATCATGATTAGACTCATCGATGATCTCAAGCACTTAGGCAAAAATTCCGATCTCGGAGATATAGTAGATGAGATGATCGCCGGGCTTGAGTTTCTTTGCCCGATTTTCTTTGTTCTTTGTAGTTCCATAGATGGAACCACCTGCATCAAGAAACTCCCTGACATAGTTATACTATATAGGGACAGATAGAAATTATGCACAATTTTTCTCTATTTATTACGATACTCTATAAACACTTTCAATAATTATTACCCGTTTTTCGGCTCGGGTTATTAGGTAATTAACCTCATCTGTTTTCTGTGTGAGCCAATCAAAAAATAATTGCATTCCTTTTTCAGTTTCGGTTTGGTTTCTGCAGTTTTGGATAAAAATAATTTGAATTTTTTCGATATCATCTACTAAAAACAACCCGAAAGGTGCTTTAACGAGTATTACATCAGGATGACCCAACATTTTCAAGGCTTGACTTTCTGTAATTGTTTTATGACATCCTATTATATGGATAGGGCCGATTGCTTTCAAATCACGAATACTTTCGTAAGATTTATAATCGTAAAGAAAAGGTTGTCCTACTAACTCCTTTGCATGACTAATGGATAAAGAATCTGGAATTCCATGAAATAATGAATAGACTTTCTTTTTCTTAAATGGAATCAATAAAGTATTCGGATTTACAGTTTCTGATTTTTTAAAAGAATTCATCAATGAGATTTCTATTTCTTGTTTTCTTTCATCGTAAGTCAAACGACTCCATTCTAATGCCTGACCGAAATAATAGCATTTTCCTGATGGGCTTTTGCTTCCTTTATGTACTAATCTCTTTAATGCTTCAGCTAAAGTACTTAAGGAAATTTCAATTAACTCTTCTCCATTCTTTGGAAATTTTGTAAAAGAAAGGTCTGGTTCTATATAATTCCAAAAATTTTCCCATCGTTGAATATCTCCAGAATCTGTAGGAATCGTTCTAATTTCCTCATGTAATACAATTGTATAAATTTTTTCTGGGTCTAAAGTTTTACAGGTTCGATATTCATCATGACATATCCCTAAAGGATATTCGGGAAGAGCCCATCCAGCATGCCCATCAATTATTGCAATAACAAAATCTGATGATTTGACTTCTTGCATACATTTTTCCCATGAATTAAGGTCCGCACTCCCAGGGGGTTCATCTTCATTAATGAATACTTTAAATAGCGGATATTTTTTGCCTTTATACTTGCCGGATATTTCACCTAGAATAGTAATTCCTTCAATTATTCGTTTTAATTCCTTCCTGACATCACTCAATTCTTGTAATTCTCCCAAAAAGTTAATGGGACTATGATTTCTACTAGATATGAATATTTTAATTCTATTACTTGCCATGATTGAATCTTTTATTAAATGTCCACTCTCTTTCTCCTTTAATGTCTATTGAAAGATTAAATGGTGGAGTAAATATTCTTTTTATACTCTTTTCTGTTCCATTTCTTATATCTGGGAAGATAGTATACACAAACCCGAATAATTTGCTTCGTGCAACAATACATTGTAGAAACCCAACTTCAATATGATCATAATCTGGACATGCATCATATAAATCCATGAACGCCTTTTGGATACCAATTCCATCGATAATTGAAATACCTTCAAGATAATGAAGCATATCAAGATGAATAACAATTGAGAGAAATAAACCTCCCAAAGCATTTCTTACATTTTGATAGGAAGAGCTAAACTTGAAACCATTATGTTTTAATTTGTTATAATCAATCCACCATATAGGAGAATCTTTATTACACCATCCTTGAAATGGACTAAATGTATGCTGATACTCCTGAAAAATAAAATGAATATTTTTATCCGATAAATTATACCGATTATTGAAGACTGCTTCAATGTCTTTAATACCTGCTTTTTTCGGTTCATTTCTCAATTTTTGAAGCGGAATTTCTTCAACTTCTCCATCAAAAATTATACAATGAGAACTAGTTTTAAAAAAAGATTCTAACAGAGAACAGGTTCGAATAAGAAGATCATCAAGATGAGGGGAAGTAACATTGTAATGTTCGGGAATAAACGGGATATAATATTGAAATTTTAAAAAGGAATTCTCTAATAATAGATATCTCGACCAAATTTTATCGGATTCAATTCCTTTATCATTATCCATTAAAACAACCTCGTCTGTCCCCCGTCCAACTCCCTCTGCCCTTCCGCCTTCTTCAACACCTGAGTAACCTCATCTGGATCCTTCATCATCCGCTCAAACTCCTCGTCCCCGAGAATAGCCCGTGCATGCCGCTCACACTCCGCCCATGATTCCTCTGGTGTCCCTTCGAGTTGCCAGTCCAGGAACCGTGGCCCGAGTTTCTCTCTGACTGGCACTGTGATCCCATCCGTTGTATCAAACTCAATGGTCCCATCCGGCCTGGTTGCATAGGTGATCTCGTCTGGAATCATCCACCCATCTCCATCATTCAGGGCACAGAATTCCTCCAGCCCCATCTTCTTTAGGTCCAAAAAAGCTTTTAGGGCCAGGACAGGATGCCTGAGCTCAGGAACCTCGGTCTGATCCACCCGCCAGAATCCCTTCGGGTCTAGGGTTTTTTTGATAGATCGGAGATGTGTTGTAGGATGAGCACAATCTTTAAGGATCCATGCAAAGTCCTCGAATTCGAGGCCATAGAGGTGAGCGATAATGGAATCGAGGATGCACCGAAGACGAAGGCGTTCGTGGGGTGTGATGGCCCAAAGAGACTTCCAATGAGAATTGAATTTTGATTTTCTCCTAATTTTTGTATAAAGGGGAGCAAATATTGGGTTGACACAATTTAAACCTAAAACAAATTTGTATAAATAGAGATAATTATTAGGTTTAACTAGAGGAGTCTCTGCTAAAATATAATAGTTTAGAGAGGTAGATCCTTGTTTAATACGTAAAATATAATCAAAAATATATGAGTTTAGTATTCCAACTAAACTTAAATATTGAGAGTAATCCTGAAATTCATTTTTAATGAATAATGGTACCTTATTACCGCATGGATAATTTGGTATTATTGAACAGATCATTGTTCGTAAATCCGTTGTACGGGCAATATCTCTAAAAGATATTCGAGCAAGATTATTAGAACTTTTTAGAGCGAATTTCGATTCTGCTATTAAATATTGAGATGTTATATTCTTCTCTTCAAAATTGATAATTTTCCAATTCGTTCGATTCCCAGATCCATCAACATAACATTGATAGGAATAATCAAATTGATGAATCATACGCCCTTGATACAACGGTAATGCCATATCGCCAGGTGAACCAATTTCTCTTCTCTTATACACCAGTTCGGGTTTCTCACCTTCAGGAGGATGCCATCTACCATATTCATCAGGTGTATACCCCAACTCTTTCCACCATTCAAGCGGAGGGAAGAGGTAGGAGTCGTTAGTCATGTGGAATTCTGTGGTATATTTAATTCCCCATCCCTCCAGACCATTTTCACCAAGAAGGACGGAGTTAGTATATATATATATTTTATTAATAATACCAATATCACGGTGAGTCTTAATTTCTAAAAAGGCACGTATGTTTGGACTAAAGGTATGAACCTGAACTGCAGTATATTCGATTAGGTTTTTCCAAGGATTCTCCCATGATGCTGAATCATGTTGCATAAATGCAGTAAGAACAGAAGTTGTCTTCCCACCTTTGTTAATGATCACAGGACAGTACTTAAATCTTGAATCAATTGGGAAGATTTTTCTTCGATTCTCGAATACAAAAAGGAATTCCCAATTACATCTATTAATAAATAAATCCCGTAATGCCACGGTCCCATTATCGGTGTATATCCCTGATGGAACAATCATTCCTATCCGACCATTATCATTACAGATCGAATGAGACAACTCAAGGAAGAGTTTATACGTATTTACATCTGCAGAACCTTGGTGCCTGAAAGGATGCTCCAGATCCGTAAATGATTCATGCTTCCGTCGTTGAATTCGCCATCGCTCATGATATGTCGCAGATTCGAAGGTTCTCCGGGAAAAAGAAAATGTTTCCTTTTCATCTGAAGGATCACCAAAGGGAAAAGCCGAAGAAGAAACCCAATTCCCCATCTCCTTAAATCGACCGCAATAATGCAGCCAAGCGGTTTCTATTTCAGATTCCTTTGAAAATAAATCGGTTTGAATGTTTAGCGCTTCCTGTTTCCCCCTAGTTCGGAAGATCGGATCATACACTGTGAAGAACTCATGAGATGTTGCTTTTGATATCTCCCATGGGGGATTTCCAATAATCGCATCAAAACCCCCATTCTTCACAAACACCTCCGGAAACATCAACTCCCAATGAAAGAACTTCATCTCTTCAGCCAACTGCCGGGTCAGTGTTTTTATCTCTTCAGTCGGCTGATAAAAGAGATTTGGTGTTGGCGCTATTCCTGATTCTCCGCTATACCATTTTCCCGGCCAGAACCAGACCGCACACCATAGATCGCAGGCCTCTTTGAGAGCAATGATATCGGGATGCTCAATAAAACCTCCCCGCCAGACCAATTCCCGTTGTTCACTCGAATCACAGATCGAGAGATTATGAACCGCTTCAAGAGCACGAACCGCTTCAGTATGGGTCTTTCTAACCCGTTCATCAGTAAAGGAATCCACCCTAGAGATACCACCAGCCTGAAGAATCTGGATCATCTCTGGTTTCACCTGATTTTCACGGATTGCTTTGAGCTTATCAGCCCAGGTCTTTTTCTGATGATTCACCCCAGTGTGTTTCTCATCACCAGTTTCCCTGTTCCATGCCATCACCGGATATTCTGATACCTGATCTAACCAGCACCCGACCAGGCTGTTCCCGACATGGATCTTGTGATCCAGGAACGAGAAGGGAAGTTTCTGATCCATCGTCTCTATCCAGAGCGAGAGTTTCCCAAGCTCCACGGCAACCGGATTGAGATCAACTCCATAAATACAGCGTTCGACTACATACCGTTTGAGTCGTGCTTTCGTTCGTGACTCAAATGCATCCTCATCACTCCGACAGGGGAAGAGTTCGTCAGCCTCAGCTCCAGAAGATTTATCACCAAAGGGAAGTGTAAGAACCCGCCTGGCTTTTTCGGTCCTTGGAACTTTATCATGATACCAAAGACTCTCATACAAGGCATCAGAAAGGAATCGCAGAGCGGCGACCAGGAAACTCGCTGAACCCATTGCCGGGTCACAGACTTTGAGGGCAAGAATCTCCTCAGGTTTCTTCGGAGTCAATTTCCGATCTATCCCTTCACCCTCAATATTATAAACCAGAGGTTCAAGAGTCCGGTGAACAGTCGGAACCGCTAATTGTGGTTTCGTATAAAACGACCCAGACCCTTTCCGAGTGCCACTTGCCCGGATCAGATACATTTCACCAGCCAATACTACCCGTTCCTCGGAGATGAACGAGCGGGCACGACGCCTGACTAACCGGGCAAACTCAGCAGGATCAGCATTTTTCCCTTTCGGTCTTTTGACAAGCCCGGCCACCTCGACTACCCGTTCAGCCCAGAGGATGATCTCGGATGACACCCCGGAAGAGTCCTCAATGACTGCCTCTTCTTCTTCCTCACCAGATTCCTCCTCTTCTATCTCCTCTGGCTGTTCTTCCTCTTCTTCAGCCTCATCCTCCCCTTCCACTGATTCCTCTTTCTGCTCTTTTCCAAGCTTCTTGATCAGGTCTTTCAGTTCAGCATCAGAGAGTTCTTTCAGAAGTGAGAACGGGAGAGCAGGCTGATTCCCCACGTTTAGGAAGATAATCGCCTCTTCTTCAGGCTTTACTATCCGGAGTTGATAGTCAAGCAATCCCTCATACATCATCCCGATGTACTCAGTCCGGAGATCTGAGAAGTCCACAGCCCCGCTCACCATCTTGGTGGATCTCCCGACCTTGGCTTTGATCTTTCCGACCTTGAGTAACTTCAGGATCTCAAATATCACCAAGTCAGAGATCGCAGCCCGTTCATCCTCATAGAGCGAGAGTGCCCGAAGGATAACATCCTGACTCCCGGAGTCTCCACTTTGAAAGAGATGCCCTCCATACGCAGGCATCGGAAGATCCGGGAGATCACTCCCTTCAAAGAGGAGACGGAACAAAGATAAGAGCCGTGACCAGGCTTGGAACTGTTCTGAAAGACCCACTTCTCCTTCAACTGAAGCAGCTACTTTGAGCGATTCATACAGACTTCCAATCCCATATGACTCATAATAGGGAACCTGATCAGTCGGTAAAAGACCGCGTGCCTCGGCAAAGAGCACCACCACAAGCCGCATAATCAGACGGATAGACGCCTGATAGAGAGCACTCTGTTGATCCGTGTCAGAGAGCATCTCCAAAGTACTCGGGTTCTTTGAAAGTATCTCTCTGATCTCAGGATAATCACGGATATTCTTATCAAGGGCTTTCAGGAGTTTTTCAACCGCCTGACGGGTCTGCTCACCAAGAACCTGAGAGAGTTCACCCTGCTTGGTCCGGCTCTTCTGAATCGCTGCAAGTAATGGGAATGGATCATCCCGTGGTTGTGTCCCGAACGGTCCGCAGAGTTGTAAAAACCCTTCCAATTCAGCCCGCCCAGCATCATCCTCAAACCATCGGTCTACTTCCCACTCAACCCAGCAGTCATAATCAATACCTGCATAGACCAGCCGAAACTGTCTCCCGTTCATGAGAATGCCTACCGGATGACCAGTTCCCCGAAGCAGATCCAGGAAAGAACTATACACTGCTCGGCCCCGATGCATACCAAGCCGGGAGGATTCCATATCAAATAAAACCAGAAACCGGGGCTGATCCTGATCCCCGGCATGAAGAATAAGACGATCTGGCCGGAGAGAAGCGGCTCCTTTCCTGCTCATCGCTACCCGGTACTTTTCAGGAATTCCCCCATGTTTTTTACACGAGTCCTGAGGGTGCTCAAGAAATCCCTGAAAGAGTGTGTCAAACCAGGTATAGAGGATGGATGACTTATCAGGCGAGCGTTCTAACTGAGAAATGAAGGAGGTATATGCATCCCTGAGCCGTTCATATGGCCAGCGTTCAAGAACCGGCCCTCCATCAACAAATTCAGAGAGCACCGTAGGAGAGAGGATCATCCCGTTCTGCCTGAGTTCAGACCACCAGGAAACCCCGACTTCTACCATCAGGCCACCTCACGGGAAGAGACCAGAATATGGACCGCTACCGGCATGATCTCGACCCCTTCCTCATCAAGAGTGAATCGCCGGGGAAGCACTTTATTGATTACCCGATCCTCTTCTTTCCCGAGTCGCTCTTTCAGAATTGAGATATGATTGGTCTGGCGAACAAACTCCATATCCGCCTTTATATCATCCACTCGCAACCGGTTCTCAAGGTTCTGCTCAGGATCAAAGGTGAGCTGCTTCATCTTGTCAACAGCTTCTTCAAGCTCATTCCTAAGCCGTTTGACATGTTTGGGATCCTTGTACTGATCCAGTGATTCCTTCCGCTCCGCAAACAATGCACGATGATTCTCTATCTCTTCAAGAAGTCTCTGAGCAAGATGATCAGATTTATCGGTGAAAATACTGGACGCGAGTTCCCCTCTGAATGCTTCAGCAAACTGCTTCACCTTCAGATATCCGGGGATGGTTTTTTTCATCAGAGAAGATAACTGACTATTAGGTAGAGGAGTTGCGGAGAGTTGAGAGATCTGGCCCATCTCTCCGGACGACAGAGACCTTACCCTCCCGTCTTCAACCGTCACCGGAACACGAAGAATTCCAGTATCCATCCGCTCCCCGAGTTTATTTCGAAGAGCAATCTGATACAGGAGTGTGAATACAAAGTCTAATCCTTTAGGAAGATCCCCCTGCTCTACGGTCCATTTATTGAACTTTGATTCTGAAGACGGAAGCCACATCCTCCGGGTGAAAGAAGAGAGAGCTTTCTGCATAACCGGATGACCGAGCATGAGAAGCCGGGTATCCTTCCCGGGATGGAACATGATCCTTCCATGCTCTTCTACCATCACTCGTTCTGGCGAGAAGACCATCTTTGGCTGAGCTCCCGATTCACTATCAAGGAGAAGACTTGATTGAATGATCGCTTTCCACCCGGCGGGAATAGAGGAAAACCTGAACACCCCTTCACTCACTGAAGTGAGCATTCCCTGATCTGATGAACGGGACGTATCAAGCTTCACCGCCTCATCGAGGAGATGAAAAAGCCGTCCTTCTGAGAGTCCAAGACGCTTCTGTGTCTGCAGATATGATTCAAATGCGACATCATACTCCTTGTTAGATCCATGCATTCCATGTTGCATATCCCGTCGATCATCTGCGATCTCTTTTGTCAGACTTACCCGACGCTCAACCTCTTTGGTATTGATCGAGCCTTTCGAGAAGTACTCCATAATCGCTTCATCAAGAACATTCCCGACACTCCCGAGGTCTCCCCGGACAGTATCAACCTTCCGGGTAACAAAGTCCAGAAACTTCAGGTCTTCAATCTGATCAGAAACAAAATGCCAGACAAAAACATCACGGGACTGACCATGCCGGTCCACCCGGCCATTCCGCTGTTCAAGTCGCATCGGATTCCAGGGGATCTCCTGATGGATGAGATACCGGCAGGATGTCTGCAGGTTCAGACCCTCAGACGCTGCATCAGTTGCAATAAGAATCCGAAGGGGAGAAGAGGGATCATTAAAGTTCTCCTTTACTTCACGGCGAAGTTTCGCATCAGCTCCACCATAGAGGAGCTGAAGAACCGGGGTCTCAATCTTCTTCTCTTTAAATCTGGCAACCAAGTAATCGAGGGTGTCCTTGTACTCAGTGAAGATGATAACCCGCTCATCATCTTTGAACTTCCCCTTTTCCATGAGATTTTCTTTTACCCAGGTGAATAATTTCTCAAACCTGGTATCCTTTGGAAATTCCTTACACTGGCTGATATCCTGTTCAACAACCCGGCGACCCCATCCGAGTCGGTTCAACTCGGCACTCACTTCATCCAGATAGGGCGTCAGTTCATCCCGATACTGCCTGAGCCACCCGGCCCCATGACGGGCTGCATCGTATTCACGGAGATCCTTCTCCTCGTCATTCTCAATAGATGTCTGAGCCCGTTTTCGTGATTCATCAGCCTCATCAATCCCGAAAGAATCCAGATCAAACCCGGCGACATGGTTCCACCAGGTCTGTGCAAAAGCATATGAACTTGATAGCAGCCGTTTATTCAGCAGCATCACAATGAACTGGGCAAGATTCCTTTCTCTACTCCCGGGTTTCCCAATCTGTTTCGTTCCTTCGAGAAGGTATCTTCGAATTGCTTTAAAGAGCCGGGTCTCTTCATCTGACATTATTAATGCAAGACCATCAACCGTCCGTGATGGAAACCGGTTCTTATTTCGTCCGTCATTTAACTGACTCTTCATCCGGCGAATCATGACCAGGTTCAGATGTTTGTAATCCTCATTTGAGAGTACGGCTTTCTGCTGAAACCGGACCGGATCGAGAAGTTCAAGCAGACCACTAAAGGATACGGTATATCCATTATGCGGAGTAGCAGTCAGAAACAACCGGTGCTCAAAAAATGGAGTAATGTCACGAAGCATCGAACACCGTTGACTATCATCAGAAAATCGGGAAGGAGAATAATTATGTGCTTCATCAACGATCAACAGATCCCAGGGAAGCATAGCTGAATCGTTCCCGCCCATCTGCAGAGAAGTGACCTTAAACCGTTCAAGAATATCCACCTGTTTGAGATAATCCATTGAAGTAATCAGGCGGGGATAGACTTTCCACGGGTTTGCATCCATCCCAAGGGTTCGCTGTATCTCCCAGGTTTTTTCACTATCAAGGATCTCAAACCCGATGTTGAACTTCTCTTTCATCTCATCCTGCCACTGGTTCTGCAGTGACGCAGGACAGACAATAAGTATCCTTCGAATCCGTCTCTGTTTGATGAGCTCCTGAATGATCAACCCTGCTTCGATAGTTTTCCCAAGACCAACATCATCGGCAAGGAGGAGGTTAACCCGAGGCATATTGAGGGCCTGAAGGACTGGATATAACTGATAATCTTCCACCTGGACTGCTGAGAACCACGGGCTGCTTAAGGGTGCTGAGGTATAGGAGACGGTTTTATTATCAGATTCAAATTCATAGACCCCCTGAGCAGACCAGGAGATCGCATCAATGAACGCATGAAAACGTGAGGGTTTATCAGGATTTAGAGGAGGAAAAATCTCAGGAAAATCATGTAGGGCAAAGATGTCTGCTCCTACTTCCCGTTCCCAGACAATGGTGTCTGAACTTGGATAATTATAGGTATCCAGATAATCAACATCGAGCAGGTGTGTTTTTTGTCCGTCCCGAGTACCAGGAGATTGAATTTTATTCCTCACAACGGCCGGACGTTTTCTGACAAGCACACATTGCCCGATATCAGGAACCCTCATATTTATAACGTGGTGCGGGGTAAGCGATAAGAGTTGGGAATTGATTTTTTGTAATAAACGTTACAATTAATCTATTGTGTAATAATTAGGTCTTTTGATATTTTATTCTTAAAATATTATAATTAATTTTAGATTTATTATGATAGATGAGACATATTACGCGTCCCAAAATTTTAGTAATTTAAGTAATCCACAGAAAAGTTAAAATTGAGAGTTATCTTCGCATCAAGAACGGGCCAAAAACCCTAATCCTTCTCATTATTGTGAGGTCCTACTCGCCTTTTCTGGACATTCCAAAAAAAATTTGATCCAATACCAAATTTTCACTAGGATATAAAAGACCGGAAATATCGGATCATACAATAATACCCCCCGGAGATCCCATTATTATTCTTCTCCCGGACCCTACAGTACAACATATTTATGATCTTCTCTCAGGCTTTCACCTCATCGTATACCCCAATCTGGTACATAACCCTCATCCTCTGGATCATCAGTGAACTCTACCTGGTATTCCGGGACCGGAACACCACAAAAAAGCAGGATCAGGGCTCCCGGAGAAAGATCGGGCTTGCTGTCATCACCGGAATAGTTCTCTCATTTCTCATAGGATACAATCCGCTTTTCCAGTTCCCATTCGATCCTGACACAATCATGGGTATCAGCATCGCCATCATGTGGGCCGGAATCATCATCAGGTTCCTGGCAATCAGGACACTGGGCCGTCATTTCCGAACCATCATTCATATCAGAGATGACCATACCATCGTCAACACCGGATTATACCGATATATCAGACACCCTGCCTATCTCGGATCCATCATCAGTGCATTCGGAGTTACCATGGTCTTTCAGAATATTCTCATTCCCATCATTGTTGTGGGAGTTCTCATACCCGCAGTTCTAATCAGGATATCATATGAAGAAGCAGCCCTCTGTGATCATCTGGGACCGGCATATGGAGAATACATGAAAGAGACCTGGAGATTGATACCGTTTATCTACTGAGATATCGAGTGCAACCCATCATGGGTGGAAATAATCGGTGGATACAAAGATTCATTCTACCCATACAATCGAATATCGCTTCAGAGTATTGAGAAATATTCTGAAGAGTTCTGGAATTTGGCTCTTCGTCGTTTCATGTGGGTAAATCGAATTTCAGTTGCCCATGACGAAGAGCCAAGAAACTCATACCTATTATTCGACATACTTAGATAAAATAGGGTACGCACTATTCTCATAGTTCAATCTCTTACGATGAGAGAATGAAGGAGGATTTGAAGACCATGTATCTGAATTAAATTCGATATACTTCACATTTAATGATCCATATGGATCTTCAATAGTGAGTGGCCATCAAATGATGATGAACTAACGGTATCAGCATGTTTTCGAATAAGAAATCCTCCAAGCCCGGTCATCAAAGAGGGGTCATTTAGAATCTCCTCTTCACCTGGTGGTTTTTCAGGTAAGGGGAGGAGTTTCCCGGAATAGGATATATGAGCATCTAAATTATATTCATCAAATGAGACTGAAATTTTTACCGGACCGGAAGATAACAGGTGATATACAATAAGTTCAGATCCCTCGGTTAAGGCAGTAGCCATCCGAACGATCACCTCTTTTCTTGCAGCCCAGGCTTCACCCTGTCTCTCCATCAGAGTGAAGATCTGTTCATAAATATTCCCATCAGGATCTAGAGTGATCGCGACTTTTTCCCTGATTCCGATTCTCATGAGAAGATTGAGAATTATTGCTATAATCGTAGCAAGTGAGAGGGCTGAATCAAATATCGGTTTTATGAGGGTGGGAACACCTGAATAGGCATTTGGGATAAGATAAACGCTGGTTCCAAAAATAAATGAAATTCCGATGACTAATATTTTCCGGGCGTCAAGCATCCGTGAAGTGATCGTCTGAATACCTCCGACGATAATAAATCCGGCAACATAAATTATCGTCCCCCCTATTACCGGACCTGGCATAATAAGGAAAATCGTGGCAAGAATGGGAACAAAGGCGAGAATGATGAGAATTCCACCAGTAACAAATCCGATGTACCTGCTGGTCGAGCGGGTGGCTATTGAGAGACCGATATTCGAAGAAGAACCTGTCTGCCCCATTCCACCTAAAAGACCTCCGATACATGATGCAATGCCATCTGCAAAGAGACCGGACCTGATATTCTTCATATCCGGTCGTTTCCACTCCGGATTGTTGATTCGTTGGCAGATAGAAAATTCGCCGATACTTTTTACAAACGTAACAAGAGCAGCGATAGTAAATGGAATGATGAGATCAGCTTTAAAGGAAAGGCCAAAATATGAGATATTGGGTAACGCAACGAGTGGTGAACATGCGATTTTCCCAACTGGATCATCGCCGGCGATACCGAGACTGATGCATAAGGCATAGCCGACCGCCATTCCAACGATAACTGGAAAGAGTTTAAGACTACCTTTCCCCCACACGGTTACACTTACCGTAACCAGGAGGGTGATTATTGCGATAAGTGTTGCCAGAGGATGAGGGGTGGAGTTTATGTTGCTCATTCCAAAAAAATTAGGCAATGCATAGGGAATCACAGTAACTCCAAGCATCATGATCACAAGGCCAGTCACTTCTACCGGGAAGAGGATACGAAGTTTATAGACTATCCGGGAGAGGAGAGCCTGTAGTATACCGGAGAAGGCCGTCATCCCACAAAGGAGTGAAAGGCCTCCACCCTGAAGGGCCAATACGGAAGCAGAAACAAAGTTTGGGCCATTTACGCGGGGGATGAGGAAGCCGGATCCAAACTCGGGATGTTTTATTGCTTGAAATATACACGCAATGCCATTGGAGAGCATGGACATTGAGACAAAAAAGGCTGCAGCACCGGTCTCAAGATTTGCAGTCCTGGCGACAATGATTGGAAATATAAAAGCAGTGGCTACGATACCTAAATGTTGCAGCCCAAGCAGAAACATCGTAGGATATGCTGGTATATCATCAGCGGCGTATTCAAGGTTCGAAGGCTGCATCCTTTTTATATGCCTCCTTTTACTATTTATTCAATTATATTGTATTTGAGACAAACTTAAGGGCCTAACTTAATGTGGAGAAAAAGTGAGTGTTACTTAATATTTTCAATAAAAGTTAGCTTGAATGAAACATTTTTACTGGATCTACACTGCCCTTAGAGAAACCTCGATCATCTCCTATCTTTCTCCAGTTGGTATATCAAAACTAAATTCGGGGTTTCAGCTAAATTATCATCTGAATTTTTGATGTACGAAATATGATAAACCCTGATATTGAGAATTGTGTGTAACCGGGTTTATATGCTTCATATAAAATCTATTTAGGAATGGGGGGGTAATCGCTATTCTCATAAACTATTATGAAGATCTTTTGGTAAAGTAATATGTTACAAAAATAATTATTGCAATGTAACCGGTCATATACACTAAAACTAATAAATTTTCACAAAAATTAATGCAATTTGTGTAAAACGATATGTTATTTTTATGCATGAAGATACGGGCGGGAGAAAAACCCCAATCCTTCTCGTGAGCGGGAACCCCCGCTCGCTTTTGCCGGACATCCAATCCTCTAAACATAGATCTAACTAAGAATAATAATAATTATAATAATAGAGCGGGAGAATAGGATCATAGAGTGTGCACCTGTCCCCCTGTTCACACATCTCTGTATATCTGGATCTCCCGCTCTCCCGCCCGGAGATCCATCGAACAGCGGACCACCCATGAATCGTAAAACAGACACCGGATAAAGAGAGGATTCGTCCCGCTCAAACACCTAATCTCCCGCTCACAACCATGATCCAACCAGACCTGATAGCCCCATGTGGCATGAACTGTTCATTGTGCCAGTCTATTTCCGACCAAAAAAATGCAAACGGTTAAGAGATCTTACCCATTGGGGAGTGGCCGGTCTCCTTCATGGGCCATCTTAATGAAGAGCAGATAGGAAATCTGCTCGATATAGTCATAATCGATACCATTATACTGAAGTGTTACAAAAATCCCAGAGTTTATTGACAACATCAGTCAAAAAATCAGTCACACACCCAGATCTACACAAGAGAAACTAAAAAATCAACCATAGCACGATAATTCGGGCATTTCTCATATACTTTTTCTGGATCAATCCTACCCATCAGGACTTTTCCATCAACAGTCTTCTTGTATTCTCTATGTAAATATTCTGAATATAAACGCTTCAGGAATTTTGACGGTGGTTCATCAGTATTCACCTCTTCAGGATTGCGGGCATGTGAAGCGATCCTGCTCTTGATTGCGGGATCGAACTTTTCAAAATCTGATAAAAGCCAGGCTTCATACTCATGCACAGCAAAAAACATCCTGAATTGATCCTGTGAAATTAATTCTTCAAAATATTGGGTTTCCTGCAGAATACGTTCACGTATTGGACAGTTGACTTCATGGGTATACGGTGTCTTATAGAGATCCATCAGCCCGACAACTGCAAGTATCTCATCCTTATCAGGTCCGGTGATAAATTTTTTAGCTTTTTGGGGCAGATCACGGATAAAATTTCCATATCCATTAATGTTGATCGCTGTAACTCCGATCTTCTGCCCTGTTTTTTCAAAGAGGTGTTTTCTGATTAGACCCTCAATAGACCTTTTTTTCAGTATCACCTTCAACTATCAGGATGAATCTCATTCCATCCCCTCAAGTTCACCTGAGGAAAAGAGGGATCCCAACGTATAATCTTCCAGCCAGAATTTGAGTTTCTCCTCAGATACCTGACGTATCACAGATGCTCCATCATTCCACTCAATAACAAAAGTATTTGGGACAAATCCCCCACAAGCCGTAAGAAACTCTGCCGAATGAGTGGTTATGACGACCTGGGTTCTTTTTGACATCTCATCTGCATATTCAGCAATTATTCGCATCATTGCAGGATGAAGGCCGGTTTCAGGTTCGTCAATAGCAATCAGGGAGCCTGGCTCAGGATGAGCCAGAATTGTAAGCAGGAACAGATACCTGAGGGTCCCATCAGAAATATCTGCTGCAGGTCGCTCCTGTTTAAGAGTCCGCCACCGGATTCTGAGTTGAATCTGTTTATCTGCAGCAGGAGGAAAAACAAGTTTATCATAATCTTCTCCAAATGCCGCAATCATTGCATAGTCTATTGATCGTTCAAATTCTCGGTTTGTTGTATAGAGAGTATGAAGAACCGAGATGAGGTTACTCCCATCCCATGAGAGTGTTGTATCACGTCTGGATATCGTTGGTCTTCGAATTGGAGAATCAGGAGAAGTGTCGCAGGATTGAAAAATTCTCCATGATGAGATCGATCTCTGAACTTTTGATGCCAGGTATTCTGTAACAAACGGATGTGTTAACTGTGATAATAACGTTTCATTTGAATCAATTTTTATTAATATAGAATCTGTTCCTGAATTATTCCAAAGAGAGGATTCAGGGAGAGAACGCTCAAAATACTTAATTATATCTTTATTGTTATCTATATTCTTTGAGCCGCTCAAAATCTCCTGAGTAATCTTATAATCCCCTTCAAACCCCTTTTTATTGATAATAAGTGAATACTCAAGATTTCTAGGATTTATATGTTCATCGCTGCCATCTAATAGCAAACCAAGCTGTATTGTAAGGTTTTCAGCCTGATTATCCCAGAGTACCTGCTCTAGTCCACCTTCACGAAGGATATGATCTTCTAATTTTCCATCAGCAGAACGTCTCAGTAGTTCTAAAAATTTGAGAAGATTGGATTTTCCACTCCCATTCTGACCAATAATTAGGTTAAGATCTCCAGGTGACCAAGAAAGGGCCTTAAAAGACCGAAATCCCATTAATGAAAGATTACAGAGTTTCATAGTATCACCCGGATTCAATTAAGCCACAAAGTTATAGACGTAGATACCTATTATCTACCTTCATTAATGTATCCTTCTGCACAGATAGCCATGTTGAAATATGTAATCATCTGACTGAGATTCCCATCAAATATCCGGTTCGCTCTTCCAATATCACCCCGGTAAGAAATTACCGGCATACCATCAAGAACATTAGTCGTAATGGAGAGATTTTCAATGAGATGTTCTGGCTGGACACCATGTAAATCTTAATGAGCTTTAAACCTGGTTCAGGTTCGAATGATGAAAATGCCCGGATTACCAGGGCTGCAAGAACGCTTCGAAACACAAGGAAGAGAAATTGTTCCGGAAAACCTGGTTTTCCATTGTGAATATCCTACCAATCCCGGGTACCATAGCAATAAGTATCTTATGGATTCGTTCTGCAAAGGCCTTTTCTACTGCATAGTTTGCCTGTATCTGATAAGGTCTGAGCCGGGGATGAGTATGCGATGTATTCACGATTTTTTGACAGGCTACATCGAAATCTGAATTGAGTTGTTCCAAAAGAACTTGAGGAATATGAAACAATTTCATCTCATGAGATCTGTTTCTTTCATGTCGAACCTCGATGAACCATATGATCGTCCCATTTGAATAGTAAAGAAAGGGTACTCGATATTCATCACATGAAAATGAGGCTACTAAATATGGGATACCTTTTGTATACCTTCGTGCCTGGGTCTGGACTCTTGCGGTCCGATTGATTCACGTTTGGCTTCAATAACTCCAACAATTCTACCTCAAGAATAAGGGTATAATCTGCCAGGTCATTGGATGTTGGAAATTCTTCTATCGCAACAAAATGATATGAAGAAAAAGAAATATTTGTATTATAAGGTTGAATGTCCCATCCGGCTTTGTAAAAGAGTAACTCGATCCTTTTCTTTCTGGTAAGTCTCTCGCTTACATGAGACATGTGATCATAACAATTATAGTTTGAGTCGTTTTCAAATGACAAATATTTGACGATTTTTATTTTATATTTTCCTACTTATAAAACGATCCAATTTTAGTTTTAAAATACTATTTTCAGCAACGAACCACGATCGGGCGGGAAAAAAACCCCAATCCTTCCCCGGAGCGGGAACCCCCGCTCGCTTTTCCCGGACATCCATTCCTCTAAACTTAGATCTAACTAAGAATAATAATTATTATTATAATAGAGCGGGAGAATAGGATCATACAGTGACCACCTGCCCCCATGATCACATATCTCTGCATACCTGGATCTCCCGCTCTCCCGCCCGGAGATCCATCGACCACTGCACCACCCCTGAAACCTAAAATTAACACCGGATGAAGAGAGGATTCGTCCCGCTCAAACACATAATCTCCCGCTCACAACCATGATCCAAACAGACCTGATCGCCCCATGTGGCATGAACTGTGCATTATGCCATGCCTATCAACGACCCAAGAACAAATGCCTGGGATGCAGAGATGAAACACCGAAGTTTGCCAAATCCTGTGAGATCTGCATCATCAAAAACTGCGAGACCATCAGAAGCAGCCCGTCTCATTTCTGTTATGATTGTCCCGAAATGCCATGCAAAAGACTCAGGCAACTGGACAAGCGGTACCGGACAAAGTACGCAATGTCCATGACAGACAATTTGAATGAGATCAAGGAAAAAGGAATGGACTCGTTTCTCGCAAGCCAGACTGCAAAATATACCTGTCCCACATGTGGTGGCCTCATCTGCGTACACAAAGCCCGGTGCCTGACCTGCGAACCCAAGAATCGCAAAAAGGAATGAGATCTTATCTCACTATGCTCACCGGACACTTCGACTGGGCCGAGAAAACCCGCATAACAATATATCAGTAGTAACCGAGAATTCAGATGAGGATACTGAAATATCCTTGTCCAGATATCTGATTCAGAGGAGATTGATAACAGATCAGAACTAATAGAAGTGTCCTATGGCTGGCGAAGGAATTTCTAACGCCCCCTCAGTCGCAAAAGATCCAGTCTCATACCCGGTACCTCCCAGTTCAAGCCTTACCAACCGGATTTATGGAGTATTTCAGATTAAGAACGAATCAGTAATTGAAGAGATTGCTGAAAGTAACATCCTTGAATAATATCAGAGACATACCCTCCGGCACCAGGGTAATTATTGATACCAACATTTCTGGATCTGTGTCTTACTCTTCTTCCAAAGCAGTTCCAAAATCCTGAATTGTACGTTTTAAAAATTTCCTGACCTTTTCAGACTCGGTAAAACCCTGGTCCAGGCGGTCTACCAGAGTATTGATCATGTGTACCCCTTCAAGAATTTTGGTCTGTTCAGGTCCTTCATTCGTTCCAGCACTCATGGAGATTAATGTGAGGGGATTTCGTATCTCATCATTTAATGCTGCAAGTTGAGCCATGTTTTTGTCTATCTGCCGAAGTGCAATCTCTTGCTCCTCAATAAGTTCAGCCTCATGGGTAATATCACGGCCAATACAAAACCTGAAAATATTGTCTTCGATGGTCACGAACACTATCTGCATATCCAGAACTATTCTCTTCTGTTGAGTGTTGGTAAATGACCATGAAAACCGTTTTCCTGTGTACGTAGGTTCTTTCCAGTATTTTATGAAAAGATTACAATCTTCCGGATGAGAATGGCACATGGGAAGATGAGATATGGGGTATCCAAGGATCTCCTCTGACGTAAGACCGGTCAACTTCTCAAAACAGGGATTACATACCAGGATTCCTTCTTCGTCCCCGATTATGATAGGGTCTGCCACGGCACGAAACAGAGTGCCCCAGCGAATATCAGAAGCCAGTGCCTGTTTCTTAACCCGGTCAAGCGAATTGAATGTGTCAGGGTTCATCTTCTTAATTGAATCAGTATCTTCAGGACTATGGAATGCCATTTTCTCTGGGGATTTTTGATATTGTTATCTGATACTATTTATCACTGATGAAATAGGTTAGGATGTCCTGTGAATACGTCCTGTATCTGATAGTATGAATAATTGAATGACCGTTCATCTCATACAGTGCAGATCATCCCTATTTGGATGACAGAAGAGAAACAGGGGTCATTCTAATGCGTGCATCTGAATTGCGATTCATAGTGGAAGGGACATCTTCTCAAAAGGTGTGCCATTCCATATAACTGCTATGAATAGTCCTTTTCATCGGCCCGGTCTGGTTTCCTCAACGGGATACTGTCGGGGGTTACATCAATTCACAGAAGAATCACTCAAAAAGGGTACTGGTAGAGATAACCACACTCACCGGACCCTTCCGGTTCTTCCCCTCCATAACAGCCCTCACCCTGGCTACCGGAGTTACATACCAGAGACCCCCGATATCCAGGTACAGACCCCGGCCACTATCAGACAGCCGGATTCTTCCCCACGAAAACTCACCGTCTCCAAGACCGGCAATAGTCGCGGTAAGCACATTTCCCGGGATCTCAAACCTCCCGACCTCATCGATAAACACCACCAGGGAATCACCTTCCCTGATCATCCGTCCACAGAGTTCAAACCCAGAACCCTTCTTCTCAGTCTCAATAAACTGACTCATACTATACCATCACACCACAAAAATGTTCAAAATATTACATTGACACTGTACAGTACAACTTCCCCAAACTCGCCATAAATTCTGAATTGAAGTTACCTACGGAGGACCTGGAGTAGAAACATGGGGGTCTGACTCATCTGAATGAAGCCGATTGTAGCACTGATCGCAGATGTGAACCCGGGAATCCGGATCTGACCAGACAGCAACATGCCGATCACAGACCTGACAGCGACCACTCAGAACTGTTCGTCTCACAAGAGACTTCGTATCGATAACTCCCGGAAGAGGAAGGATCGACGCAACCTCACGGGAGACCGCACGATGATAACACGAAGCACACAGCATCCGCACTATCTTCGCAGAACTCCCATGAGACAGACGTTCCTGATACTGTGTCGGACGTTTCCCGCAGACACTGCACCGGTGACGGTCAGGAAGACCTGAAATCTTGTGAAAATTCCTTGACTTCACATCAGAAAACGACATCGCCATATCTGAAACCGGTTCGACAGAGCCGTCAGGCCCATCATCGGGATCACTCCCGGGATCATCTGAATCCTGATCATCCCCCTGATCATAATCACCAAGCCAGACTCTCCCACCCTTCTCCCAGGCGTCATACAGGACCGCATCCCAGAGATATACCCGGGATCTCCGCATCGTCGAGCAGCCCTCATCGCCACTCGTCACCGTCCGGTCAAGAAACGAGACAGCCGGACACTTATCAAGCAGACCAGAGTAGGTCTTCCCATACGAATGATACCCGTGAAGCAGTTTCCCGACAGAAGAGTTCGAGATTCCGGTCACCTGCTGAAGCTCGGCGATCGTCACCTCTGACTGATTCAACGACGTAAACGCCTCTATGAGCACACTTTCACGCTTTGTCAGCTTGTTCGCCTGGGCACCAGTCTCTCCGTTCAGCGTAGCATAGAGCCGTGCAGCCTGTGAGAAGTCATCATGATTCGCAATCACACATTTCACAGACCCGATCTCCTTCGACTCACGCTGACACTGATTCAGAGCAGCATTCGTCCTGATCAGATCGAGCAGCATATCAGGATTCCTCCGGTTCTCTGCGGACTGGAACCTGATCTTTGTCGCATACGGAATCACCACCCAAACCGGTGAGAGCGACTCCCAGATCTGCCTGCAGACAAGAATCTCCTCTGATTCAGGACCGGTGACATCAGGAAGATTCTCTGCACTGCACAGCGTCCGGTCGAGTACCCGTTTGTCCTGGTCCTCCGAGTCGTCGATCCAGCAGGTCAGCATCCGGTTAAAGACCTGGTCATCACCAGGACCCTCAACCTTCGCAATCCACCAGATACACCGTTCAGGTATCGTACAGATCTGTGCCTTCCGGTCCTTGTTCACCGTCCGGTACATAAACGGCTTCTGAAACGAGGTCGTTACACCCTTGAGGATCTCCTGTATCTGGTCAGAAAGGCTCACATCATCGAGCGTGATAACACTCCCGGAGGAGAGATCATCCATGTAAAAGAGGGCCTTGTCACTCATCCGGCCCTCGAGACGAAACCGCTGTGGAACAAGACTCATCATCGTCTCAATTGCATGGGACTTCCCTTTCCCTGACTCACCAGTGATAGATACATGCAGCCCTTTGCTGTTGATCACAGACCGGGACGCAAGCGAGTGGACAAGACACTCGGCAACCGTGAGATCGCCCTCGTGAACTGAGGCAAACGTCTGAAGGAGGAACGAGAGCGGATCCTCTGACTCAAGGATCCCGGTGCACCGGGAGAGAACCGTCTCGGTGACGAAAGGCTCCTCTTCCTCTACACAATCAGCCAGATCTGCTCCGGTGTCAGAGCACGAAGCCTCGTACTGAGCACGTGCCTGTGCAAGTTCATACTCAGTCGGACGACATCGCCCTTCGGCCTCGTTCTTTGCCCTGATCCGCTCTGACCTCATCTTTGCCAGCCGGGTCTCAACATCAGGCTTTACCGGCTCAAACATGGCACGAAGTTCAGGCCATCGTTGTCTCCTGGACCCGCATGAGTCATGATGACAACCGGCAAAGATGGCTCCGTTCGCAAACTGAATCGCATACGCCCCGTCTGAATGGGCAGAGGAGAAAGGACAGGTATCAAGCACAAAGAGACGACCGCTGTTGTACGGCTTCTCAGTGTACGAGAGATTGTGCTCCGTGAGCCATGATGCGAGATCGATCCCGATCTCTGGGTTCCCATCAGGTTCAACTCCCGCATTCTTCACAGAAGAAATGCCCGTTGGCTGCTCCGAATCCAGCAGACAGTAGATCTGTTCTACACTGACCAGACGATCGGACAACTCCTGCTCATGTGAAGTCACAACGACCTTTGATCTCCGGTGTGGCCGATCCGGGAGATTATCACCTTTCCGTGAGATCGTCCCGTACACCTTCCAGATCCGTGAGGCATTGAAGTTCGCTGTATCAACCTTGCAGCTCGGATCAGAGAACCTGCGATCCAGCAGTTCGAGCACAGACCTAACACAATTGCGGCTCTCCTCATCATTAGGAAGGTTGATCCGGTAGAGAAGATGAGCACCATTGCCAGAGTCGGCAATGACCGGATCAGGCCATCCAAGTCCTGATAGAAACTCAGCAATCGAATCAGCCCGGCAGAGTGCATCTGCATGTTCAGACTCTGACGAAGACACACCGGATGGCCGTTCAGGATCGATGTCTATCGGAAGCCACCGCCTCCTGATGATATCGGCATCTGCTGTACTCGCATCCTTCTTGCCGAGTCTGAACTTGATCCGGTTTGCACGCCGTGCAAGCAGAGCAGGATCGACCTCGTTCAGCGTGACATAAATGCCTGAAACCTTGGGATCTACATCATACCTGATGATCTCTGCTGCAGCCTTCTCAAGATCTGAGAAGTACCCGCTGCAGATCCCGTCATCCCGCATGATCCTGATCTCAATGACTCCATCCGGAACAGCGATGAGATGGAGAGAGGAAAGAACCTCTGTCAGGTTCTCATCAGTCATCCTGCCCTCCGGGTTGTATCTGACTATTCCCATGCAATCCGGTACCGGATCTACAGAGCAGAATCAGACGAACGCTGCACCATGTATCAGATCTGATCAGGCTATGACCTGGCATTTTGGAACTCCCCGATCCGGATTGCACCGCCCAGAAGAATCAGATACTGCTTCCAGATTCCATCATCATATATCCAGAGATGAATACTGCCGGGATACCGATGGCTCTGTAAGAGTGTGCTAAGATCCCGAACCTCATTTCTGAATCCCTGCTTTGATGCCCCCTTCCTGCATGACCTGACCCTGATAAAGGTCATCTCACCAGAAACCTGCCACGCAATCAGATTAAACGGGACCGTGTCCTTTCCGTGATGTTCAGTCACCCTGGCAACGATATACTCCCGATTCAGAAGATGATTCTTGACTGCATACTCAGCGACCCTGATATTATGGTACTCATGAACAGCGATCATCAGGCCTCCCAGCTACCGACGATCCACTGTAATGTGAATCGGGATGAGTATTCATCCGTATCAGGTTTCTTACCGCCACACCTGACGTGAAGGATATTCTTAACAGACCAGCCGATAATACATAATCACTCCCCGTGTTATCCAGCCTGCTAGCGAAGGTAATCTGCGGGGAGTACACTTTTGTCATGGAACAACTCCTGGTGTCATGACGATACTCCAGGTGCCCATGTTCAACACCGTTGAACATCGCTCATCTGCGTTTTCTCAAAAGATGACGTTTTTTGAGCACCGAACACATGGTGGTTGTGAGAGACCCGTAAATCTTTTCTTTTAAGCTGCAATAATTAACGTAAGATATATGTACATATAATGAGTCAGGGATTACAGATTCTCTTAGGTACCTCTCCATTGCGCATACTGACACAATTTTAACAAAAATGAATCTGGATCAAAATGTACGAGCAGGTGATCTCTCATGACGTCCGATTGGCGATCTGACAATGTTACTCACGTGGTTTTACCCCCCTCCCAGAATACTTTATAAACTCATGACATACCCCATAGTGTCGCATCATCAGCGACGAGGTGAAAACGATGGGGGACTTCACACAGAAAAGCGTTGTAAAATCAGCGGTTAGAAAATTAACTTCACCAATTGCTGATTTCACAGCATTTAATGCACTGGTTCAGGACGTACTTGACAACAACCCGTGGGGGTGCACGGCGTACGAGTCAGCCGGAGTTGCCAAGCCGGCAGTTGAGAAGAGCAAAGAGGCGTATGCTGCCGCAATTGCCTATGAGAACGCAGAAGCAAACAGGTCGGAAAGATTCCGGTTCGTGGGCCAACGATGGCAGCGGTAAACACAACCGTCACCCAGATCACGGGAAACACTGCAATCACGACCGCTATGGGTTCAGGTGTTTCAGCATCACGTGACAGCTCTGAAGACACCTTCAGCTGCACACTCAAATGTCATGCAAGCAACGGTGAACTCTACTCGGTCACCTTCAAGCGGGACAGCGTAAGCCTCTCCAGTTATGAGGCCGATTCGATCCGCACCGGACTTGAAGCCTGGGCAGATACTGTTGCCATCCTGGCATGATCGCCAATTCTTTTTCATATCCGGGGGGGAGTATGAAAGAAGAATATCTTGCATTAGGTCTGATCTGTCTTGTCATTTCAGGTCTTGCAGGTGCTGAGTATCTTGTAACGACGATAAGCACAGATGGCTCGGTTATGCTTACATCTGCAGGATCTGATGCGAATAGTTCGTTTGTATCCAGGGTGATGGCATCAGATAGATCAGAGGTTCATCGGTCAGTCTCCGGGAGTGTTGAGACAGAGTCAGATCTTTCAATCAGGTCTGCAGGTCCGGTGCTCTTTAGTGATTTTGCATCTTCGATCTGGAAGGGATCTGATCTGAATAAAGTCTGTGCCCTGCTTCGCAGTCAGGATGATCCCAATGATGGAGCCGTTTCAGCATATTCATCAGGTATCATCAGGAAGGGTGAGGTTGACACCGTTCGTCAGGTAGGGAGCGGGCTTTTCGGACAAACATCAGTGAACGGAACTGGTTTGCTGGTTCTGGGATCACAGAGTGAGAGTAATCGTTCTCGTGTAAACCGGGGATTTGTCTCAGGGAATATGTCGGTTCAGGATCTGTTCAGGTACGGGGGGAAACTGTGATAGCTGAACTGATGGCAGGTATCGGATGCGGATTTGCTGTCCTGAACGGGGCAGCAGCATATCTTGTATACCGGCAGTATCTCTCACTGGCAGAGATTTCTCTTGAGTTTGCAGGAATGGTTGCTGAGTCCATTACTGAAGAGGATGGGGAGATCCGGGTAGACCCGATGGTTCTGGCCGGGGTTTCCATGGATCATCTGAGTCATGTGTCCGGGCTTGTGAGATGGATCCGGTGGTGATGGGGGGATACCATACCACCGTTTTCCGTAGGATCTGCCATCTCTTTATTTTGCTAATCGTCCGTCGAGAAATTACTCTCAAATTTTAGTAACGAGTGACTTTAGACACTCACCCCTTTATACATAGAGAATGCAACACTAACTCAATGACTGATCAGAAAACCTGTTTTGTGATATCTCCAATTGGGTCATCTGATTCACAAATCCGGAGCGATTCAGACAAGTTATTGAAATACATAATTACTCCTCCGGTCAAAGAGTTTGGCTACATAATTAAAAGAGCAGATGAATTAGAAAAACCTGGGTCCATAACACAACAAATCATTGAAATGTTGCTCAATGCCGACTTAGTAATTGCCGATCTTACAAATCACAATCCCAACGTTTTCTATGAACTTGCCATCCGTCATGCAACTCAAAAGCCCTATATTCAAATGATAAAAGAAGGACAAACAATCCCTTTTGATGTTGGTGATCTTCGAACAATTAAGTATGATTTTGATATAGAATATGGAACCAATGCTATAAATTCCCTAAAAAGCCAAATAAATGAAATTAATAGTGCAAATTTTAAAATATATAGCCCTGTGACTATTTTATTAAATCCTAAAGATTCTTCAAAAAGTGAGGATTACACTCAATATTTCATGCAGGAAATAAATTCAAAATTAAATAAACTTCTCACTAATGCTTCTGAAAATGAAGTTATTAGAAGCACTAATAAAATAACTATCAGGGATTTGGAAAACCAATATTTTACCATGATGGATAAATGTGCGATTATTGATAAAAAGCTAGAGGAATTGTATTTAGCAAAAAATAACCTTGAAGCGGAAATAATGTATTCTGAACGTGAAGGAGATCTGAAAAGAAAAGATAAATTGATTAATCAAAAAATCAACTTGGAAGATCGTATTTGCGAAAATAAAAATGAAAATTGTTATATCAAATCCGAACTAGACAAATTAAAATCCTTTATGAGATAAAGAACTTGTATTTTTAAACAGTTCTAGGGCTTCTCGTCACATAGATTTGAGAATAATTTCTCAATGTAAAGACATTAAAAATTAAGAGAGTACTGACAATAGTCAGACATTGATAATTTCTTCGTCATTTTCAGGGGGTAAAATTTTAGTTAGGTTCCTAATATCAGTTCATGGTTATGCTAAAGAACTCTTTCATTTCGCTCCACCAAAGTGATCTTAAGGCTAAAACCGGCAACCCAAAATTAACTCTTCGATGATTGGTATCACAATTTGCCTTCTGCTTCGTCACCGTGTCTTGAATAGGAAGCAATCTTCAAATCAAAAAAGCGCAATTATCGTCATATCTGATCTCCATTTTTGATATCCAATTTTTTTGGTTGTATAATTATTTCCACTGAAACGGGGATTCAATTGGGTTTTTTTCTAAAGAGAAAATAGATTGCTTACACTATAGTATGCTGCAAAAAGAATTAGAATAATGATTCGGACAAAATCTTGGATCGGGGTCACTTTCGCCAATAGGCGACAATGAAGAAGTTTGAAGAATTGATTATTATAATAGCAAATGCTGGATACTATAATCAATCAAGAACCTCTGCCAGAATCAAATGCAGAGCGATCTTAGAATGTAGTAAAATTTTTCGATAATCTTGGTATACTATGCCTGATTTTCGCAAGGCGCCGCAGTGAACTTTCTAAACTGATCCATCGCTCGGAACATCACTCTTACAAAAAAAAACAAGTGTAAAATGCTTAGAAACTCGTGGGATTTTTCCACAAAAACTTTCGACCACAGTAATGGCCCATATTTTTCTCTAGTTTCAGGTTCAACTGCTGACACGATCCAAGTATACAGATTTCTGCTTACTCTCAACCGAATCAACATTGAGTAAATATGAACATATGCAAGTGATGGATTTCCAAGAAGAAGTTTTCCAAGGTCGTAATCTCCTTTCAATTCTTTAAACAAGAGTTCAATGATCCACCAATATTGATACAACTCGTAGATCTCATCCGCAATAAATCTATCGATGAAAGATTTGTTACGTACATATGCCATGCCAATGTCTTCTCATTCCAGAAACAAATAACTCTGAAATTCTCTATTATTGGAATTTTACTCTTTCTGAGCTCTCCCTTTTCAATTTCAAACGAACATTCCAGATCATTAATAACTTTCTTTGGAACATCCTCAAGGAAATCGGATAAAGTAGGAAAATACCCTTCGCTTATTGATTTTTACATCTTCTTTGAGAACTGTCCAGAAACAATGGAAACAACCCTCGGTGTTGCATTTGTTTTTAATCGACTCACAAAGAATCCCCCATAGTATTTAACCTTGGTAAAGATTTTCAGAGAGTAATATCCCAAATTGTTGATGATAAGGACGTTTTTTACATCACGTCCTATTCGAAGCATCCTTGAGTCGTGGATTCTTTCACCGGTTATCTGAATAGTTTTTACTGAGTGTGCACGGGCACTATATAGTACATGAATTTTCAATCCTGCAGAATGATTCCGAGAACGGGCAGCAGAATACTCATCAACGAGTTTTTGACTTAACCGAATAATACTACTATCCTGAATGAGAATATCTTTGAATCTTACAACT
The DNA here is from genome assembly GCF_963668475.1 of uncultured Methanospirillum sp. Lineage (GTDB taxonomy): Archaea > Halobacteriota > Methanomicrobia > Methanomicrobiales > Methanospirillaceae > Methanospirillum. Next base: position 219,107 of record NZ_OY764544.1, on the reverse strand, counting down.
TCCGATTTAAATCATGCAGGGCATTCTGAGATCATCACATTGATGTAATGTTCTAAAAGGGAAGAAAGAAAATTAACCATATTTCGGTCAAAACGCTTTTTAAAACTCTGAATGGTTAAACTTGTTGAGAACTTTGGATTATCGTCAAAGTCAATATATCTTCGATAAATCTTTTCAAAGGTGGGTTTTGCATGACTGCTAATTCTAAAAATTAATACGTAGAAGTGGTATACAGGGTTTAGTTTTATAAACCGTTTGATAAATCCAGTTTCGTGAGATATTTCAAGAAGAAAGTTGTAGGGAATCAATTTATCTTGCCACGAGCCAAGATGTTCTGAGTCAATGGAAAGAGGGAGTGCCATAACCTCTCATTAACCCGACGGCTCACCGGAGGACCGCGCAAAAAAATATTAAGGTTTCTATTTTGCTCCGATTATTTAGCGGTTATCAGTAACACGACTTTTCACATACTCAATACAAGGCTCTTAAGATTACTTTAATGGAAAGGTCTTGTATCTTAATTGTGGTTATATCAGAAAATGAATTCAATAATAAATTTTCCTGATATGGGCTAAATTTGAAAGAAATTCAATTCACAATATTTAACTCCAAAAAAAGATGAATAGGAAGTAATGCTTGTTAGTGATATTGATTTTGGAGACTATGCTGCAGAAGCCGATTTAATTAGAAGTGATAAGAAAATTTTTGTTGAAACCAAAAATTTTAAGCGAATAAGTCTTAAAAAAAATAGAATTGTTTTTGGAAGAAAAGGAGCGGGAAAAACTGCATATTGTATTGAATTTAGCAAGCATACTAAAAATCGATATACATATTATTTTCATATAGATGCCAGAAAGATATCTTTTCATCCATTTATTGAACTATACGGCAAGTTGTCTGAAAATATCTATGGAACCATAGATTTAAAGAAAAAAATAGCAAAGATATGGGAATATTCAATAATTACAAATTGTATGGTTGTTTTATATCAAAACCGAAAAGAAATTGAAGGGTTTGACAAAACAATAATTTCTAAATTTCTCTTTAAAGAAAAGATTACGACTTCATCATTATATGATTTATTGATAAAAACTATCGGAACTCTACCATATTATATCGGTGAAAGTCAAGGGAAGGCTACCGAAAAAATTATCGCTAATATAGAGGAATTTCCCGGTAAAGATATCAATTTTGATGACGCATTTGAAGCATTTGCGTCTTATCTAAAATCGCATAATATTTCTTTTTTACTTTCTTTTGATCATTTAGATACATATTTTGAAACTAAACACAGGGATAACCCGAAGCAACAATTGGTGCGAGATGCCATTCAAAGTATTATTGAAGGGTTGATTCAAGCCGTTTATAATATATCCGTAACGCCGATATATGATTTGGTTGATATAAAATTTTTTTTACCAATATCAAAAGATGATAGTATAAATTTGCACGATCTTGATAAAATCAGACAATATGTGGTCTATATTGATTGGAGTAAAAAAGATTTAATAGAGTTTGTAGGAAGAAGAATCGCCAGAAGCTGGAAACAAACCTTTAAAAATGGGGATTTAAACTATGCTCCTGATAAAACTTGGAATCTTCTTTTTGAAAAAAGACACCGAAAATTAGATGATTTCGTTGATGCAGATGAATCAACAATTGATTTTTTAATTAGACATACATTTTATCGACCCAGAGATTTACTAATTTACTTAGAAGAAGCAAAAAAACAAGCCCTTGAATCTGATTCCGATTGCACATATATTCAGGATGAATTTATTCGGAATGCTGTACGAACGCGAAAGAGTGAATTAGTAGATAATTTAATTAGAGAATATGAGTATGATTTTCCAGATTTAATAGAATTAATCTATCATTTTAGAAAATGTAATAATATAATGCCCTATTCTGCCGAGTTTTATGAAAAATTAAAATTATTTAAACCCAAATTAACCAAAGAGTATGATCGGGTTTCATTAGAAAGGATTTTGTATAAAATTGGATTCATTGGTGGCATTAAATTTAACATAAACTGCCCTAAAGAAGAGATTCCATATTTCTTATATAATCGTATTTATTATACATTTTATTTTAATTATATTTATCCATATAATAAAATGCAAAAATTTGATTATATTGCTATTCATCCAATTTTTAATGATATTTTAGAATTAAATGTCGATAAAAACATTATTATTGGATAATAGATTTCCATTTTTAAATGTGTAATTTTTGTTCTTAATTTTTGTTTATCCCTCTTTTCTCCTGATTCATATGTATGGGTCTGAATTTATTTGACTTGATATTCCTTCGAGTAGTCGATATCATCGAGAAGGGTAAGAAATACCTGAAAACTGGAACATCCGTTCCGGTAGGGAAGCAAATCTAAATAGGCAATCGTGGCAGCTGGTATTACCTGAAAGAAGATCCCTATACCACTATTGACGGTCAGCACCATAAGATCGTGCTTGGCATCTCTATTACAAATAATCAACGGGAACTGACCAAGAAGATGTTTCTGGATATGGATGCCCAAAACGTCGAATTCTTCCCAAAACCGAACGATGAGAAAGATAAATCCGGAAACCTTCTTCATTCCATTTATGTTAATTGGGGCGACCAGACCCAAAAAGAGGTCGAGACCAAGATGGAGGATACACGTCGTCGATATGCAAATCGGAAGATGTATGACATACCAGATACTCATTTGAAAGAGCATAAAAGCAATCATACAAAGAATTCCTTTCGATATTCTGACCCGGGTGAGGATAGACATCCATGGTATATATAGAACATGGACACCTGGAGATCCACCTGTCAGGAACATTCTGAGCGAAACTCTACCCAGTCGATAAAGACGGGAACCGGCGAAAAATAGCAATCAGGGAGTATGTCGGTTCAGGATCTTGTTAGGTACGGGGGGAGACTGTGATTGCTGAACTGATGGCAGGTATCGGATGCGGATTTGCTGTCCTGAACGGGGCAGCATCATACCATGTATATTTCAAACTTAGGTTATATAGTAATGCACTTCGAGAAATGACTTAAAACATTCCATATTCTCTCCCGTAACAGGATTGCACGCTCCTCCATGGTTGTACCTGATCCCGGTGAGGCTGGATCAGGTTCATAGAGGATACGATTAACCTCGATCTGGATCCAGGGAATGCCTCTTCTCCAGAAGTGAGCATTAGAAATAAACCCGCCTGAAAATGGTTTGTTGAGTGTGACAGCATCTTCAGAAGGAAACTCTTTTCTGAAACATTCAGCCAGGAGATGAATCCATTCCCTGTTACAGGTTGCAAGTGTTCCTTCTCTCTCATCTCCCTGACAGTCTCCATTATTCCCAAGACAGATCAGAGGACGGGGTTTCCCGGCATCGATCTGATTGACAGACCCTGTCGGAAGCATGGAATGACAGTCAAATGCTATCTGAATCAGGGATGGATCAAGGTATTCATCGATCTTCTGATGATACGGGAAGTAGTGCGAGAGCACCATCTTGTGAATGAGATGCAGATCGGGAACCTCACCGGGCCGGTAGATATCCCTGTTATCAAAGGTTTTTGTCTTGATGATTCCATCAGGATCCTGGAGAGGAACCGGCAGGGGAGGACGGTTCAGATCCACGATCATACGGGAGATTGGAGTGTCAATATATGCTGCAACACGGTCTTCAAACCCAAATATGATCCTGGTCAGGGGATCAGAGTAATGTACGAGATACTGTTCAGAGAGGAGAAGCCGTGAACTGACAGATTCTATAGCATCAATGCCACCGTGGGGAACAGAAATGAGAAATGGAAGATGAGAACTCATTGATATCTATACATGAATAGTGAAGGGATGAGGATAAGAGTGTTTGGACACTGGTACCCGGAGGAAAAACTTTGATCCGAAAAACCTAACCATCCGATCCACCCGAAATACCCACGATGATATTTCTGATACACTGATGAAGCTCATCATATACATTTGAGGATGTAAGGATACTGGTTCAATTAAAATAATTAACGGTAAATAATCATTAATATCACATACTAGAAATTATATTAATAGTGGAACAATATGGAAAAAATTTCATCAGAACAGTTGGAGACATTATCAGAATATGAACAATATATGATTGATAATCGGGAGGGTAGTATTACTGCCGAATCTCTGGCATTAATTCGAGCAAAAGAATCTACTCTAAATACCGATGAGAGAATATGCTTCGATCCCTATGCAATACGATTTGTAAATCCAAAACTGCTTCAGATTATGGCCAGGATGCCTCCAGAAAAATCCAAAGAGATGCAGGAGAGTTACGAAAATCAATTCCCCGGTCATAAAAATGCTCTTATCGCACGGATACGATTCTTTGATGATTCGGTAAGGGACAGTATCTCAAAAGGATTTACCCAGATTGTAATTATTGGTGCGGGATATGATACCCGTGCATATAGAATCGAAGGGATATCGAATGTACGAGTCTTTGAACTTGATCTTCCTGAAATTCAAAACAGAAAAAAATCCAAAATTCAAGAAATTTTTGGCTCCCTTCCCATTGAGGTCACCTATATCCCGGTTGACTTAAGTATCACCTCTCTGAAAACAGCACTCAAGGGAAACGATTTTGATTCTCGCCAAAAAACACTCTATGTTTTAGAAGGACTTATCCTCTATATCCCCCCTGAACAAGTAAAGGAGTTATTCTCTTCAATTATTTTTCTATCAGCACAAGGAAGCGCCGTTCTTTTTGATTCTATTGACGGAGCCATAGTTGATGGATCTGATCAATCAGCGTATGCCATGAATATCAGGCAGCAGATGTCCCGATTGGGAGAGACATTCAAGTTTGGTATTCGAAAAGGAGAAGAGGAGAAATATATGAAAACTATCGGTTTCAAAAATATTCAGGTCGTTACAAAAGAGACATACGTTGCACAATATTTTACCGGAATAAACAAGTCCCGGAGTGTATCTGAAGTATTCAATTTCATATGGGCGGAGACGTAAATCTTTTTTTTTAATTTTGCATGAAAACCCCAATGAGGCGCTGCCTCAGGCTTGACTCCTGAAAAATGGATATAGTACTCAGTCAATCTCTTTTTGGGTAGAGCAGGTTGTTTTCTTTTTGAGATCTGAAACTCGGTATAAAAACTAACCCGGAATTGCTACTGCCGGCTGGACTGCGACATAGATCGCGAATGCAAAATTAACCAGTCAGGTAATTCAGCATCTACCCAATTTTCTTAAATTTAAGGGTAATATGACAGAAGAGTATACAATAGCTGCGGGATTAGACATCCATAAGCGATTTATCATCGCTACAGTACTCCATACTAATGGTGTCAAATTCCAACAGCGATTTGAAAGAACAATGCAAGGGCTACTTGCATTGAAAGATTGGGTCTTTGCAAATAAATGCCAAGTGGTTGCATGTGAATCTACAAGTGACTACTGGGTACAAATTTATGATCTATTATGCGATTATTTGGAAGTTATTGTTGGTAATCCTCATGATATGAAGGTTTTATCCCATAAAAAACGGATAAAATTGATTCGGAAATGATAGCGCTTTTAGCGCTAAAGGGGATGATTAAGCCTTCTCGAGTATTTTTACGCATACATCGTGACTTTAGAAAGATTGTTCGTCTCCGGCATTTTCTTGTTCGTAAGCGTACTGACATAAAAAATCGGGTTCACAGCATCCTTGACAGTGAACTATTCCAATTATCCAATGTTCTTACCGACATTTTTGGCAAATCCGGATTCAAGATCATGCAAGGCATCCTTGATGGGAAATCTCCAGACGAGGTAATTCTATCTATCCATGCACGCGTGAGGGATAGGAAAGAAGAAGAGATTCGAACACTTCTGGAACAAAATCTCTCATTGTATGCATTGATACAGTTGAGGCACTGTCTTCGGGTTATGAAGCAATTGGATGACGAAATAGAATATCTTACACGAACCGCTTCTCAGTATGCCATGGATAAATATCCACGGGAATTTGAAATCCTGTATTCGGTTCCTGGTATCGGAGAGATCGCAGCGTTTACAATACTTGCTGAAGTTGGTGACTTTAAAGATTTTCAATCCGGAGATAAGTTAGCAAGTTGGGCAGGAATTGTTCCAAGAGTCTATCAGTCTGCAGACCATAAGTCAAAACGATCAATCACCAAACGAGCTTCACGATTACTCAGGTGGATTTTAATTCAAGTAGCTCATGCAGCGGCAAAAAAATCGGGGAGTGTTTTCGCTGATTTCTATATTGTTAAGAAGGACCTTATTGGAAAAGGGAAAACTGCAGTGGCTCTTGCAAGAAAAATTATCACTGTTGTATGGCACCTCATCGTAAACAACGAGGTTTATGAAGATAAATACTCCAGACCAAAGAAACCACTTTCTGTAAAAACCGTTAAAATTCCCGTCTCATACACGATAGAAGAGGCTATTATATTATTTTTTGAAGCTGTTCAGGCAATTAAGAAACCCGATCCTGATCTGATATAAGGGGGTTGATCCCCCCTTCGTATGTGGCTTTTTCATGCAAAAAATACCATAAAAAGAACATGAAAGATAGACTCGCACTATCTCATACAGATCTTATATATTATCATCCGGACTAATCATCTACATCTGAACAAATATATCCGGAAATAATGATTATCAGTTCCCTTTTTTTTACTGTTGATTTATCTTGATCAGAGAAGGAAGTGACGTTTGAGGTTCAAGATAAAACAATGTGAATATGTAGAAGAGAAAAAGAATGTTGGGATACTGCCATCAGAGATGATGGAAGAGGATGGGACCGACAATGCCTGTATCACCTCTAAATTTCCGATATATATTATCCATAACTCCTCCAATTTAATAACCAGCAGTCTAACGTTTTTTTAACATTTTTGAGATTATTTGAAGATATCCCGATACTGACATCACCACAAAAAATTTTCAAAAGCATAAAGAACTATATTGGATATCGAAATCAGAGATGAAATTTCATTCTTTTATTCTGATTGCTCATCAAGCCAGGTCACCTTTGATATCATCAGGAGAGACATAGAGACCAGGTTATCTTCTAAATAATAATAAGACTGTATAGAAATTTTCCATATTGTGCAACATTTTCAGTCTGATATAAATGACAACCCGGATCTCTCACATTCCGGATATACCGATTCCAGTTGATTGAAAGTTTGAGAGTGTTAATAGTAAGGCGATTGGATGATTCATCCAGAATACGTTTAATTATGGGATATTTGTGCTAATTCCATATGACTTAAATTATAATTTTACCATTGACAGATTCTACCCAAAAAATAGATATCAGTAAATACTAATATATGAGGCCAATGTTTTTTATTCATCATACCAGGAGTAAATATCATCAATGATTGAATCGCACATGAAGATTTTTCAGAAATATAACTTTAAGTCTCATGAAAAAAAGAAAACTGAACATTTTTTTCTCATTCTTTTCTGTATCTTATTTTTTATTTCATGTACCGATCTGATTAGTTATCTTCTTTTTCATACCATTATTGAACTCTTCAGTATCATAATAGCTTTTTTAATCTTTGTTATTACCTGGAATAGCAAGGATCGTATTCAGAATAGTTTTTTAATCTTTCTTGGATCTGCTTTCTTTTTTATTGGAATTGTGGATCTCATCCATACTCTTGCATTTAAAGGGATGAATATTTTCAGTGGATATGATGCCAATCTCCCTACGCAACTCTGGATAGCAGCGAGGTATATTGAGGCCTTTACATTAATTATCGCTTTCCTGGTATCTCAACAAAAAATCCCTGCCGAACGTATTTTTCTGGGATATGCAATTATTACCACCGGTATTGTGTACTCTATTTTTGCAGGTTTTTTTCCGACATGTTATATCGAGGATTTCGGCCTGACGCCCTTTAAAATCTACAGTGAATATGTTATCTGTTTGATGCTGTTTGGTTCAATAGCCCTATTATATAACCAAAAGAACAGATTCGAAGCATATATTTTTTGGCTCATTCTTGGAGCAATTATCGCAACAATAGGATCAGAACTAGCGTTCACCCATTATATTAATGTTTATGGACCTGCGAATTTCCTCGGGCATATCTTCAAATTCATCGCATTTACGTTTATTTATTTAGCGATTGTACAGACGGGAATCAGTCGTCCTTTTGATCTGATGTACCGGGAAATTGCGGAAAGTGAAGAAAAATTCCGTGCTTTTTTTGAAACTTCAAAAGACTGTGTTTTTATTACCTCCCAGGATGGGAATTGGAGGGACTTCAATGATGCTGCAATTCAACTATTTGGATTTGCAAGCAGGAGTGAATTACAAAATACCCATATCACAGAGTTGTATGGAAATCAACAGGAGAGAGAAAAACTTCTGAATAAGATTAGTCAATTCGGTTTTATAAAAGATTATCCGTTAAATCTACGCAAAAAAGATGGAAGTGTCATCAATACCCTTATCACCACTGTAATTATTAGGGATGATAAAAACCAGATTCAATATTATCAGGGAACAATACGTGACATTACTGAACAAAAACGTAATGAACAAGCTCTAAAGGATAGTGAGGCACGATTACATTCTATCATAGAGGGTTCTCCAGTCCTCCAGTTTGTATTAGATTGTGATCATCGAATTATTCATTGGAACAGAGCAATCGAAAAATTTAGTGAACTTAAAGCGACAGATATGGTTGGTACCACCTATCAATGGAAAGCATTTTACGAAAATGAACACCCGTGTCTGGCTGATCTCCTGATTCTGGATGAGATTGAATATCATTCAAGGTGGTATGATAGTCCAATCCAGGAATCACAGATAATTGAAGGAGCCTATGAGTCAACCATTTTTTTCCCTACTTTAGGTACATCAGGAAAATGGATGTATATTACCGCAGCACCAATCAGAGATTCGCAGGGCACGATCATTGGTGCTATTGAAACAGTTGAAGATATAACAGACAGAAAATTAGCAGAAGATGCTCTGAAATTGGCGATTAAAAAACTCAATTTACTGTCGAGCATTACCCGTCATGATATTCTCAATGAATTATCTATTCTTATAGGATATCTGGATCTCTCAAAAAATGAGAGTAATTATACGATATTATCTGAATATCTCGAAAAAGAAGAAAGATCAGCCGTAAATATTCAACACCAGATTGAATTTACCAGAGATTATGAAGAGATGGGTATTAGGGCACCTCAATGGCAAAATATCCACCATATCATCACTAATGTGATTAAAACCTGTAATGTCGGGAACATAAATATTTCTCTGGATATTACAAATATCGAATTATTTACCGATCCGTTACTTGGAAAGGTGTTCTATAATCTGGTTGAAAATGCTATGCGGCATGGAGGAATAATCACAAAGATTTCTTTTTATTTCATTGAGAATTCTGAAGGTATGACTATTATCTGTGAGGATAACGGGAATGGTATACCATTAAATGAGAAAGAAAACATTTTTACAAGGAAATATTTTCAGCATACCGGTCTTGGGTTATTTCTCTCCCGTGAAATCCTCTCTATCACTGGCCTTACCATTTCTGAAACCGGCATTGAAGGTACTGGTGCCAGATTTGAGATACATGTCCCTAAGGGTGTTTACCGGTTTGCATAAATAATTCGTAAAAACTCTTGATGAGGCTGTCCAACGTGGAGTTTCAGACTAGACAGCCTCAATTAATATACGCTGAATTGGTAATAGAAATATGGATACATTGAGTAGAAATAATCAATAGAACACTAATTTCTGAATAAGATCACAACCGATAAATAACGAATACCTATACACGGTCAGAAGTGTTTCTTCCCTTTATTACATACAGTTTATCTCATTCAAAATATTTTTCAAGGAGATACTCACATTGCTATGACCAGAATCATCCGGACAAGCACACCTTAATCTGTTGAAAAGATAGCAGAGAATACTGGAACTATCATAGATGCTCTTTGATTTGTTAAAGCCTGTATGAGTGATTAATTTTTGATGGACTGTGTTGATACAGGTATTACCTTTCATAAAAACTCCAACGGTGCCCCGTTGGGGTTTTTAAGGAAATTGACATGATAACCCAGAATTATTCATGATCTCATCAGGATCATTTCCATCGTAATCACCTATTCATTACGTGCCTTTTTTTTGCAAGGAAACACTGAACTATCTGATCTGACTGAACAAAAATAACAATAAAATAGTATCTGATACCAGGGTTGCCATTCCCAAAAATACTCAAATGGACCTTATTTTATTCATGCCAGATTATAAAGATGATTCAGGAATCATGTTTTCATTCTCTATACTCGTAAGGTACTAAAAAGGAGAGTTTGAAACAGAATCCAAAATGAAAAGTGTTCAGGACCCTGGACTGGTGACTTCATCACAGGAAACATACCTTCCTGCACCTACAATATAGGAGATCCCATCACTCCCGTTCACCAGTTGGTAGTAACTCATCTTCTGATACAGTCCCAGTGAGTCCGGGTTCGAATAGACGTAGGAGACCCATCCGGTTCCATTCCGTACTGCTCCATCTACCATATCATCACGGAACGCCTTCCCGATCACATCAGTCGTTCCGGAGAGGTTTTTCCCGGTATTTGCAGAATTTACTGCATTCGCCAGAAGTGTTACATTCTTGTCAAATACAAATGCATAGAGTTCAGGGTCAGTTGGATCCCGGTATGGGGCTTTTCCTGCATTGATCTTTGCAATTGTACCGGGGGCATCAGATGAGAGGGCGACTGCTGTCTGGTTAACCAGATCGATCACCTTCTCTTTGCTGGTGGAGTTGAATGAACACTGCACCCCGATATACCGGGAGATGATGCGTTCATACCCGGTCACGCCTGTCTCTGATCGATCACGTTTGAGTGACTGAATGGTTGCATTTACCTCCTGGACAAAAGCAGGTGATGTCTTTCGATTAAATGCGTAATATACACGGCTGGATCCCAGTTCTTTTCCCATACCAAACGTTTTAGGATCCTTCGCAAGCTGATCGATCGCCCGCATTCCGGCAAGTTCATTGTATACCCAGGCATCGACAGACCCGTTCTCAACCATCCGGACCGCATCACCGGTGGAAGGTACTTCCACAATGTTGCTCTCATCTGCTCCGGCATTGATAGCATAGGTCTTCCCACAGTCATCAGTGATAGTGACGATCCGAAGGGCACCAATATCAGTTTCATCAGACAGATTCGAGTCGGTTCTGACAAACAGGACTTGTGGAACTGTGATAACCGGACCTGCCCAGAGGAACTGATCCTCACGCTCAGGTAACCGATCCATGGCGAGAATCATCGTATCAGGATTGTTACTGATCTGTGTATATGCATCATTCCAGGAGATTACCTTGAACGAATCACGAGTGAGATTACTCCCCATCCGGTTCAGAATCTCCTCCATCATATCAACTGTTATCCCTTGCAGGGTTCCATTCTCTATATAATTGAGCGGAGCATTATCTTCGGTAAGAATCTGTAGGTCATCCGGAATAGGTGCTGCAAACGCTCCGGCAGGGAGGATAAGCAGAGCCAGAATGGCTAGTATTAGTTTTCCATCCATATCATGAGTAAATTGTTTTTCCCCCTTATAATTAAGCCACATCTTCTCTCTGATCCTGTCATCGGTACAGGAGAAAAAATGGGAGAGAACTCCGAAGACAGACCAGTATCCAGATAACATCAGGCCCGGTGATCTCTTCTGAATAAATCCGGAAACCAGGTTGTGATCGTTCATGATACAGCATTCTGACAATACATATTCCGATGGATGATCAGAGAATCTGGCTAATATGGTGATATTATATCTCTCATCCGGACAGGATCAGGATCCGGGATGTATTGATCTTCGATGCTAACTCCGATGTCTGATTTCTTCCAGGGGATTGACAAGTAGACAACGGGTAGTGTATCTCACCATTACCATTTTGCAAAAAAGGCCTTTTCATCGGTCTTGACTGGGGCCCCCAACGGGCCACCGTTGGGGTAATAGAGTACTACCCATTGAAAATGTTATTGAAAATTAGGAGACGATGGGCTGGGAGGAGTAACAGGTCCAGATCATTATGTGTGACCCGGGTATCAGTCATACTGCCATTTACCATCAGTACCTGTCACGAGATGAGAAGTTCCGTCGCCAAACCTCACCTTCTTGTGGAGATGCGTAAATTTTTCTCCGAAATAGTCGTGAATCAAAATCAAATCCGAATTAATACCCTGATAGAATTTCAATACGATTATCCACATATGACCCAGAGTACATTCGTGACTTGCAGTCACAGAATGGCCGTGAGTTATTGGAATTGCTATGGCTACTGCTGACCGGAGACAACGGGAGAAGGAACAACGCCGCAAAGAGACCATCGATACAGATGAAAAACTCTTCTATTCAAAAGGGTTTGATAATGTCAGCATGGCTCTTCGTCGTTTCAAGTGGGTAAGTTAAGTTTCAACTGACCATGGCGAAGATATATTATGATCATAAAAATTTCATCATTTCGATACCCTCTGGCATTGGCTTTAAGCGCTTGAATCATGCTATTTAGTCCTTCAAATAATCCATTAGAAAATCTGTCTTTAAAATATCAGGTTATGCCATGCCAATGATTTTTGAGAGTTTTAGCGATTTTGATCATTGCAGGTAATTTGTAATGTGTAGCCCAGAAGTACCATTTTTTGAAATCTGCTTCAGCCTACTCACAATCCTCCGCAGATTATCGGTTCACCATTTCTTATTCGAAAATGCCAACCTCACGGTTTTATGGAGATACGCAATAGATAAAAAAAAGGAGCTACCGGGATTATCGCATTGGACGGGATGTTTTTACATACTCTGGTTTGCGCATAATTGCAGATGCATCACCCTTCCGCACCTCAAGAGTAATGGTATATCTTCCAATCCCTTTGTATTCATGGAGGGGATTCATCAGTGTTGAATATGTCCCGTCACCGAAGTTCCATCTCCATGCTGATGGAGAACCGGTTGAACGATCAGTAAACTGAACAGTAAGCGGGGGTACTCCACTCATCGGACTTGCGGTAAAGTTGACAGCCAGCGGGATCGGGGTAGGGGTAGGAGTTGGTGTCGGAGTTGCTTTCACTTTTACCAGCGGTGCAGTATCGTATACCCCGGTGGCGACTTTAAACGGCGTAGTTGAGTATCCATTTAGGTTTATCGGCTGCTGATCAGACCACCCGGTATGGTTCGAATTGGTCCAGTAATTTCCTGCAATGAAGGGACCATCCATAATATTTGTTCCCTTAATTGGTCCGGCTGGATTTGTCCATGAAAACGCCCCCATTTTTCCGTTTCCATTGACATATTGATGGCCTGAAAAAATGTTATCAAAGATCTCTCCACTTCCCTTTCCATTTTCAGAGATCACATAGATTCCGGAATTACCACCAGAGCGAATCAGATTCTGGATAATAGATACATTCAGCGCCCGATCAGTCAAATTGATTCCTGTTGGATTATCTGAAATATAATTCCCGATTATCGTAGTATTATTACTCCGCCAGGTGAGTGCAATACCATTTTCAATATTCTGAAAGACGGAATTATCCTGAATTATAGCATGAGGAAGGGCGGATTTAATTCCACCAACAGCATTTAAAAGGGCAACATTATCGATAATCTGTGCATAATATCCAATCCCTTCGTTTCCCGGTTCCGGGCCGACATACATTCCACCTGCATAGATTCCATAATTAGCGTTATCATTCCCGGCATTGCCTGACACTACTGCATAATTACCCTGCGATAAGATCCCATTTCGGTTATATGAGGCATAATTTTCAGTAATCGTTGAATAATTACCCTGCGAATGGATACCGACATCACTTTGATTATACACGAAATTTCCGATTATTTCCGAATAATCACCGTGTGAACTAATCCCCGTTGCACTGTTGTCATGAACGATAGAATCGGAGATGGTGACATATTTTCCTTCAGAATATACCCCCCTTAAAAAACCTGAAACCGAACTAAAGTTCGTTATCACGGCATTGAATCCGTTTGATACGATATTGACCCCTATCCCGGAATTACCTGGCCCGGTGAGAAACATCTCGTACCCATCAAGGGTGACATCAGGAGCCTCAATCTGAATTGCGTAATCTGCAGATGCGGTCGTCAGATTATGAGTGAGATAATAACCACCAGGGCTGATGATAGTTATCTGTCCATTTTCATAATTTCCCGTGAAAGAATAATCGTCTCCGGTATGAGACGGAAGAAGAGCCACATACGAGCTCTGTACTCCCGGAAAACTATGGTTTGTTGCATCTGCCCATGCGGGTGTTACACACCCGAAAAGGAGGAGAATTCCAATACAATACATCCCAATGATTAAAAAACCTGAATCCCTGTTCATCCTAACGCCCCCTATTAACCCATTCCATGTCAAGCACCCGGCGTGGATACTCATGCCCCATCCGGATTATGAGTAATCCTACTCAGGTCACCTCAATATTCCTCTACTCCTGTCTCCTATCAGTGAGTATCAAAGGATTAGATTTGAGTAATACCAATCCTTATCTTTTATAGGATATTATATTTACGGAAATATTTTATTCCTGATATAATTAATAGAGGATAGTGTAAATCCACAACTTCGCTAATTTCCTCCCTTTTCAATATTTATTCAACCTCGATTCAGGCCCATTGTCTTAATCGGGCCTGTTATTGACGACAACTGAACATATACATTTTAGTGTGTGTCTGATCGATTCACATACGAGGAGAGAATATGCAAAAAATCGAAAATAGCGCTGACTTATGGTTTTTGGACCTCTTTTCATAGGTCACAAACATGTCCGGAGTAAAATCATCCATATATTTATGAGTAGGAACGAGATCAGGTAAACAAATACCGGATAACTGGATTTCTACTCGATGTTTTGGTTTTACCTGTTTCACTCCACAATATGGGCATTGAACTCGAGGTACTCGAGTATGAATTAAGGGTTGATGCGCAAATAAATCTAAATGCCTCCATGTTCTGGATGTTGTATTATGAATGTCACAATGTAATGAATTACATTCAGGGCACGGAAATTTTGCTCCCTTTAAAAGTCGATCCAGATCTCTAATTTCGTTCGCCTTCACCGAATCGAAGAGACGAAATTACCCAAGGAGCAGTTAGATGAAGTGCAGAGCGAAAGAGTTCTTCAGCAACAACCATGGATTGAGATTTGGCCCAATACTATATCTTATCCACATGAAACGACGAAGAGCCTAATGATTCAATAGACCAGAGATGAATTATCCATCACAGTGAGGCATCACTTATCATGACCATGAAAAAAGGGTATTGATTATCTGCCTTACCGGTAATACCCGGGAAAGTTCTGATCATAGGTATTGTAACTTCCATATTGCATCGGGGTTACGTCATTCCAGTTTGGATTCTGGTTGTTATGATATCCCGGACCGTAATAGTTGTTATATCCATCGTAGTAATATCCGCCGTTAAAATTCCTATTATCGAAATTTTTAAAGATAATACCCTGACGGGTGAATCCCTGATGAACATGTTTTATGGCATAATTATAGTCATCAGTTCTCCCCTGATATTGATACACATTGGCCAGATTTGACCATCCTTCATCATATCCATTATTGAGGGAGATTGCATGCCGAAATGCATCCTGGGCTTGAGAATACTGATTATTCGCCTGATATGCAATACCCAGATTGTTCCAGGCTATGACCAGACAAGGATCTATTTGAAGTGCATTCAAAAATGCTTGAATCGCATTGACATAATTTCCCTGATTATAATACGTTGTTCCCAGGTTGTTCCAGTCATACGAGGACATATCTGCAGTACAGGGGCCAATTAAAAGGGCAAGTACCAGAATAAAAAACGTTCCCGAAAAGATCCCCATGCGAGATTTTTCACCGGATAAGAAATAATTCTCCGAGTCCATATCTTTCATATTTTCTGTAAGGAGAAATACATTTGGATCCTCCCTTGACTAAGATGAAAGGGATAATTTCAGTTAGTATGGTCGATTCCTTAAGGTACATACGGGTGAATAGATACATTACGGCAATAGCCTGTGAATAGATACCCGATCCGGAAAAACCCCGAATATATTAGAAAAAAAGAATTTAATAAGATCTCAATACCACTTTGGGAACGTAACTAAATACGCCCTGACGTACCTGAACATATCCGGTCCAGTCATTGTATCCGTCTTTGGAAACTAGGATCTGCCGTATCCCTGCCGGTACACCAACTGATTGGAGAGGAGTCTCCCCCAGGTACACTCCGTCAGCATATACCTGTGCATCTGACGGAGTGGAGGATATCCAGATCATGCCATTCGGTCCGGTCACTCTTCCAGAATTTGTTACAATGTATCCCGGTTTCCTGATGATGTCTGATCTTCCATTAGAATCAGATACCTCTAATGTCACGGTATATCTGCCAACACCGCGGTATGTATGAATCGGATTCTGCTCATGAGATACTGATCCGTCACCAAACATCCAGTTCCAATGAGTTGGCTGTCCGGAACTGGTATCAGTGAATAAAACAGAGAGCGGAGGAACTCCCTGGGTACCATTTCCATCAAACCCGGCGGTCAGAGGGTTACTCCACTCTGCCAATGGTAGATAATCTGTCTGGCCGGGAGAAAGAGTGAACGAGCCATTACAGATACCATCTCCCCGATCTGTATGGGTCTGTGAGAAACCAGTGTTATTCGGAGTTGCCCAGAAGTTACCACCGAGGTTTGGTCCCCCTACAATATTGGTTCCTGACGTGAGCGAGATGTTCCAGCCAGTATTGTAACTATACTGATCGATGAGAACGTTGTCAGAGTTATTGAAGATATTATTATACAGGATTGTCTGTGTGGTTGTATTTGTAATCAGACCGGACTGTTCGTTTTCAGAGATCCTGTTTCCTGAAATTATTCCTTTTGTGACATTGCGCAAAAGGATACCATCGTAATTCTTGGTGATTCTTGAATTTTTAACAGAAAATCCGGTCGTATTCTGAAGAAGAATTCCTCCTTTACCAATACTACTCTCTTCTGATGAGAGCAGTCCACATTTGGTTACCAGAACATCATCCAGGATAACATTGGCAGAACTGATAATTCCAATTCCATATTCACTCGCGTTTGAGACTGAACTCTTTGTTACATCAAACGTATCACAAAGATATGCCATAATCCCGGGGATTGGATATGGATAGAGATCTGATCTCGTGTCTTTTACCGATGAATCGGTGATTTTAATGTGTGTACTATTATAGAACCATACTCCACTGAGTGTCGGGTTTACAATAGTAATATTAGAGAAAGAAAGGTTAACTCCATTCTCAATATCTATTCCATCCCAATTTCCTGTAAATGATGAATTTGAAAAAGATCCATTCTGAACAGAGATAGCAACCATTCCATACATAGAACGTGTATCTGAAATGTTTTCAGCATGAATCTGATCATTCCAGACTAACTGGTATCCGATATAGGAGTTATTTGTGCTGATGTTATGTACGGTAACATTTCTACAATTTGCGATGATGATCATCGCTGGCTCTGTATCGGTCTGGACAGAAAAATCAGACTGGTTTGAATAGTACACGATCGGTTTTCCATCTACCAGGTTTGATCTGTCAATATGATGTAAGAAATGTGACAGTGCATATCCCTGGATATCAAAGCAGATCGTGGTATTAAATACCTGATTATTCTGAACTGTGTAATTTCCTCCTAAAATCTTGATACCACTTCTCTCATTCTGAATGGTATTGCCAAGGATCTGATTGTTATCACCTGATGCCTGTATTCCGACCCTTCCACCGGTATGAGTAGTATTAGTAATTGCTCCGGAGATTGCAATGTAATTAATTCCTCTCCAACTGTTGTCAGTTCTGAAATTTTGTATTACAACCCCCTCGAATATTGAATTATAACCGGATTGAACAGTCACTCCGGTTGTTCCTAAAAGACCATTTCCACTGAAGGTGTGCCCATTTCCATCAAGGGTAACATTCGAAGAGAGAATTGTAACTCCTGTTTCAGTAGTATTCGTAGCATTGTAATCGTTTGAGATACGATAATTACCAGGGCAGGTAATCGTCGTCGGCATAGTAATGGTAACCCATGATTCCGGTGACGAGGAACATACACCCGGATCACTTTCTATACCAGAAACTGCAGAAAGTTTCGGCTCGGCACCAGGTTCAGAAGAACCCTGATTCACGTACTCATTATTGTTGGCTAAAATCCTGGAATACAGATCGTTTCCAGAGGTACCATCCGGTTGGACAGCCGATACCGCGAACCCCCCACATCCTAAAAGGATGAAGATCAGGAGTATTATCCAGATATTCATTTGCATATGAACCCCACCACTGAGCATAGTGTTGCACAGGTATTGCCCAATATATAACAGATAGAATATAAATCTACGTAAATGAAAACAACCGGGGTGAAGATTCCGGAGTAAAATCATCCAGACAGAATCGTACCGAATATAGAATGAATGTAGAAATTATTGTACATGGTTTCGTGACATGAGGAATGCCAATTTACAATGTTTCTTAGGATTATGTTACGATTTAATCCGTTTAAACTGATATGCTCCTGCAGCGACGGTAAAACATGCAAACGCGAAAATCACTACCAGACAGATGAGTGGATGGATTTGGGAAACTCCGGTAAGGCCATATCTGACACCCTCTACCCCGTATGTCAGTGGATCGATCAACGTAAGTGGGCGAACAAATTCGGGTAACGCAGATATCGGATACAGTGCTCCGGACAATCCGAAGATAGGAAACGCGATGAAGCTCATGGATAACTGGAATCCAGGCATATTATCAAATGATGAGGCTAACGCAATGCCAAATGCCGTAAACGAAATGCCGATGATAAGCATTATCACCAGAGCGGATATGAATCCAGTGACATCAGATCCGATTAATCCGATGATGAGGGCAAAGAAAAGGATAAGAAATCCCTGTAACACCGCGGTGGTTGCACCACCGATAGTCTGACCAAGCATAATCTCATACCGGGAGATAGGAGCTACCATGGTCTCCTTTAATATTCCAAACTGTTTATCCCAGATAATCTGCGTACCTGCAGCTATTGAAGAGAACATGACACTCATGGTTACCATACCGGGAATAAGGAATTCCATGTAATTACTCTGCAGGTTGGGAATATTGACCACAGAATTGAGTCCATAACCCAGGAAACATATGAAAAACAGGGGCATCATAATACTACCAATCACCCGGCTTCGTGATTTCACAAACCGTTGCATATTCCGAAGCCATATTGCATATATAACATCCATTATGCTCTCCCCGTCATTCTCTCTCTGTTTTGTATATTTTCCCAAAAATCAACATCAGAATCTCTGATTTTTTTCCCGGTATAGAATAAAAATACATCTTCCAGAGTAGGTTTATGGATAGACAGAGAGGTAATGGGAATCTGCTTTTCAATCAACCGGGTCATAATGATCGGGACGTACTGCTCTGCATGCATGAGACTGAAAATAACCTCATGCTGATGCACGTCAACCCTGTTAATCCAGGGTTCCCGTATGGCCTGTGCAACTTCATTCAGGAGAGGTGATTTGATCGTGATTAGATCTCCCCCCAGACTGGATTTCAAATTATCAGGAGTATCAATGGCAATTATTCTTCCATGATCGATGATACCAATCCTATCACAAAGCCGGTCGGCCTCTTCCATGTAATGGGTGGTAAGAATTATCGTAATCCCTTTTTCTTTCGATAACGTGGTGATATAGTGCCAAAGATGATTGCGAGTCTGGGGATCAAGACCAAGAGTCGGTTCATCAAGAAAAAGAACAGACGGGTGATGGAGCAGACCACGGGCTAATTCCAGCCGTCGTTTCATACCGCCGGAAAATTTCTTCAGAACATCATACCGGCGATCATAGAGTTCCACCAGGGTAAGTAACTCGTTGATCTTCCGGGTTCTGATTTCCCTCGGTACCCGGAAGATTCGGGCATGGTATTCCATATTTTCCCAGGCGCTAAGTTCTTCATCGATACTTTGAGACTGAAATACGATACCAATGGAGCGGCGGACATCATCTGGTTCTGTACATGTATCATGACCGTTTACCATTGCAGAGCCGGATGAGGGAGATAGCATCGTTGATAATATTGAAAGAATGGTAGTCTTACCAGCCCCATTCGGGCCAAGCAGACCAAATATCTCCCCTTCCGGTATTTCAAGAGAGACATTATCGACTGCTATGAGTTTTCCAAAGGATCGTGAGACCTGTTGCATCTGTATTGCAGGAGTCATACGTTTTGCCTTCTGTTTATCGAACGAACCAATTCCCTCTAACCCGGTCAAGATATCCTGACGCATGATAACGGATTGTGTAGGGGTCTTCCATAGCGAGAACATACTGGATAGTCACATTCTGAACCCGGATCAAAACCGGATCACATATCTGACGGTCGAGATGCAGAACTGATGGTCACGGTTTTAATCTTACAGGTGACTTTAGGATTTGAGCAGCCTGAAACAGATCAGTGTCCATCATAATCGATCATATACTCATTGAAAAGTTTCCATAGGGAGGCGGGCTTTGCCACTTTTCCCAAACCCTCCCCATGTACATGATAGGATCATCCGGATGAACAAGCATCCTTACTTCGTAACGAGTGTCGGGTAGGAATTACATCCTCGAGGGCACCCACGATAACCATTCACATGACAAAATGATGTATCATGAATTAATTGGATTGGAAGATGTTACCAACCGGTAAAGGGGCACCACCATTTTCCATATGATGGGCAATCCGTTTTGTTACATAAGCCCATTGCACAGACACAAAGATGATTCCGGAATTTTCTTGAGTAGCGGAGTCTTGCTATCATCTGTTACACCTCTATTCAGCCTACTTTGCATAGGAATATAAAAGTTATCACCAGAATCTGCCAGAAAGATAATTCACTCAGTATCGCCATCATCGTCTCTATTCACAGAAAACATGGGATTATTAGGCTGAATAGTCAACAGACAAAATTGTGCAGTAGAGAAGTATCGGCTGAATTCTAATCCATCTGGTTCATGATACAGCTTGATCAGGGGGGTAATATTAGGTTTTTTTAATCTGATTGCACATCAAGCATATTTCTTCTGCCATACTACCGGGAGAGAAGAAGAAACTATGTGGATTTATGCGTCATAGTTATGGTTGAAAAGAGAAATTATCCACAATGTGCAACTTGTTAGACCGGGTCAAAAAAGATGGCGATAACCCGGGTTGAAACCATACCGTAATCTTCTTGTGGATATCGAAAACCAGGATTCCTGGTTTCCATGATCTGAAAACCGGATCTATGCTTTCCGGATTTACGCCGACACCCATTGAAATGAAAATATTTTACTATGAATTGACATTATGTCGATTGTATGATTCATCCAATATGAGTTTGTTTACACCCAATTTCTGCAGATTGCCATCAATCCGGAATAATCTTTGCATAAATATATATAGAAAAGAAGATCAGTAATCCTATGAAACTATTTCATGTGCTGTGCTTTTTTGTGATAGCAAGCTTTACAATCTTTGGATCAGTCCAGGCAGTCACAGTTGGATCAACTCCGGTAACTACAGAGACTCTTGCTACACTATCAAATGAACAGCCGGATGTGACTATGTCCATGGAACCCGGAGTATACCTCATCTCCTTCCAGGCTTTTGAGCCCCAGAGGATGAGTTACAATCAGGCAACCAAAGATGCCGGTGTAGGATCATCAGAGCTCATTATTGACAGCCCCTACAACGGAAGTCTCGCCTTCGGGATTTATAAACCGAATGAATGCACTATCAATATAACGAGTACAGGCACCTGGGCAGCACAGGTGACCAGGTATGATATGACAAATCCGATTACGGTACCGGTGAATCTGTCAGGGACAGGCACTACTGTTTCAGAGCCATTCACCCTGGAAAAAGGAGAGTATTTCTTCCAGAGGGGGCAGACCCAGGCAGAATCTCCGATGTATTTCCTCTCATACTCAAACGGTAGTTACGTCATGGACGATACCAACTCATAC
This sequence comes from uncultured Methanospirillum sp., assembly GCF_963668475.1. GTDB lineage: Archaea > Halobacteriota > Methanomicrobia > Methanomicrobiales > Methanospirillaceae > Methanospirillum. The sequence goes on along the minus strand of NZ_OY764544.1, from coordinate 196,999 downwards.
GTCCTGCCAGGATTCAGCAGAATCTCTACCGAAACATTCAAGATCCTCAACATACCAGAACCAGGTACATACTACCTGAATGCACTCAGTATGGAAAAGAATCCAATGGCATGGAATGTATCCATCAGTTCAGTGCCACCAGCACCGGTAATGGGACCTGGTCCGGCTATTCGTGAAACAGCATAAATCCGGGACCAGTTCTCCGGATCTTTTTTCTCTATCAGGGGCCCTCGTCATATTACCATGGAATGTAGTGAGAAAACTATACCCGCATGAATGAAAAACCTCAATCTCCGATGCTATTGTTCTCGAGGGTATCTCTACATAATTCTTCAAGAGTGGACTGGCAATACTTTTTCTGGTTATGAGGTATAATTCCGGAGAAGGTGGGGCGTTGGCCCTGACTTGGTACATAGATATTGAGCACGGGAGTTACCCTGTATGATGTTCTATTGTTTTGACCCAAGGATTAAGAAGCAGGTAATGCCATCGGTAACCGACAAAACGTACTGTACAGCTCGATTATAAAGCCGAATCAGAATTTACTGGTTTTTTGTACATCTCCGGTTCTATAGTGGTCCGTGAAGTATGAGGTTTCCAGTTTCTCCATGTGTTATATAATCTTGGTTTTATCGAACTGAACATGAATCATCACCTTGTGTATTTGAATATTCAGTTCAGAATTTTCTCGATCAGTTTTTTTAGATCTTATTACCTCCCAATAAGTATTCAAAATGTGGAAATTTCGGAGATTTGGAGGTATTTTTGCTATTAAAATAATAGAAAAAAGGGAAACCGTTGAAATCAGTAACCGATAACACCTTGGTATCACCATACATACCTTACTACCATGAGTGAGGAAAAAACTCAGTCTCTTAAGATCGAAAATATTGTTGCTTCAGGATCTATCGCTGATTCTATCGATCTCGAGATGATATCTGCAAAAATAGAAAACTGTGAACTCAATAAGAAACGATTTCCCGGCGCAGTATACAGGATCATGGACCCAAAAGTAGCGTTCCTTGTATTCTCATCTGGAAAAGTGGTGATTACTGGTGTTAAAAGTCCGGAGGATCTTGTCCTGTGCCAGGATATTCTCATGAAGAATATGAAAGAGGCCGGAGTACTATGTCATGAAACGCCAAATGTGGCTGTAACAAACATGGTCTGTTCGTATGATCTAGGCAATAAGATCAACCTGAATAAGGTAGTTCTGTCTCTGAGTCTTGAAAATATCGAGTATGAACCTGAACAGTTTCCCGGGTTAGTATACCGCATATCAGATCCTAAAGTTGTTGCTCTTCTCTTTTCATCTGGAAAGATCATCCTCACCGGGGGAAAAACGATGGAAGATGTAGAGAGAGGGGCTGCATTTCTTGAACAAAAGTTATGTAATATATAAGGGTTTGCCTGATCTTATCCCCACCTCAATTTTAGCCTCCGTTCATTTGTAGGTATTCATGCAGGGGTTACATGTATGTCAGGTCGCACCCAGACTCTGACAAACACCGATAATACCTTGGGTTCATCATACCAATCTTACCCCACATGAGTGAGGAAAAATCTGGTTCCCTAAAGATCGAAAATATTGTTGCGTCAGGATCTATCGCTAAATCTATCGTTCTTGAGATGATCTCCACCTCTGTTGAGAACTGTGAACTCAACAACAAAAAATTCCCTGGCGCTATATTACGGATAGCAAACCCCAAAATCACGGTACTGGTATTCTCCTCCGGTAAGGTTGTAATGACCGGTATAAAAAGTCAGGAAGAATTTGCCCTGGGTCTGGACATTCTTATTCAGAAGATGAAAGAGGTAGGAGTAATCTGTAATGATACGCCTGATGTGGTAGTTACGAATATGGTGTGTTCGTATGATATGGGCAATAAAATTAACCTGAATAAGGTGGTTATGACCCTGAGTTTTGAAAGCATCGAATATGAACCAGAACAATTTCCCGGGTTAGTCTATCGCATCCCGGATCCAAAAATAGTTGCGCTTCTCTTTTCATCAGGAAAAATAATCCTCACCGGTGGGAAAACGATGGATGATATACAGAAAGGACTCGCATATCTCGAACAAAAAATAAGCAGTATTTAAAGTAATATCATAAAGGCCTTATACGTAACCAACTTCCAGATCATCAATGTATATCAACTAAAAACGTTTTTTTAAATGTCTGATTGCTCAATGAAGACAATCATATTAGGATAGATTCGATAAGGCTCTTTCTCAGGTTCACGTGGGTAAGATACCGTATGTCACATTCGTCAGATTCCAGGTGACGTCATGAATGAATCAGGATCTCACCAGTAACCCATGATTTCTGGCGTAATTGTACCTGTTACTCATCTGGGATGCATTGGACTGGTCAATAAACTAAAAAGTTGTCAAAGCACTCACAAAACCGTTCCAGGACCGGAGGTCATAAAATGAGCCCCGGTTTAGCCGTCAAAGCACTTCTGATAAACTGACGGGGTTCGTAGAACGAATCACCATCCTCACGATGCCCAGAATAGTGAAACGTTTCGCAATCGTTTTCGTAACCTCCAGAAAAAAGATTACTCGGGATTCTGTTCTACCCAACCAGAACCGCTTGTGGCCGCTGCAATGTTCCCGAAGATATACCGTTATTTACAGACAAGGTCACACCATATGAACCATTCCCGGTGTACTGATGGTATGGATTCTGAAGGTCTGATGTTGAACCATCACCAAAATTCCAGAACCATGAAACCGGGTTACCGGTAGATGAATCAGTAAACCTTACACCAAGTGGTGCCTTACCACTCTCAGGGAATATGGTAAAACCCGGAGTGATTTCACCGGGCACAGGAATCGGACTCGGTTTAGGGATGACACCATTCGTAACTGTGATAACGTCATTCCAGACACAGTACCCACCGGTCTGACCATTCATTGCCTGCAGGGATACAGAATATATTCCCGGCAATGTGTACGTATGAGTGTTATTTTTTGATGTATTTGAGTACCCGTCTCCAAACTGCCATAAGAATGAAGTAGGAGAACCGATTGATGCATCTGAAAAATTCACAACAAGGGGCATTGCACCATACCGGGGAGTGGCATTAAACATTGCATGAACCTGCCCGGGCACTGGTATACTTTTTACATACATATCCTGGTTTGCTGTCAGATTCGTAAACGTCCAGTTGTCAATTGCACCCTGCGACTTAGCATTCACGAAAACATCCTGAACATTAGCTCCGGGTTTTGACTGGGTGAAATATGACTGATTCGTATATGCCGGGTATGATATGTTTCCTCTCGGAACCACAATCCCCCATTCATTCGCAGATGAATTGATGTATACAGTCGGTGTCGGAGTTGGTGTGGAAAAGACAGTATTAAAGATCTCAAATTCATGGGAATAGTATTTCATATAACCATACTTCATCTGACCATCATAATCGATATTCATGGCGAGGTTGAATGTACCATTCGGCCGTAACGCAGTGGTTCCATAGCTGTTCAGAACAATCCAGTAAGGGGTGGAAGCTGTATCATTATATCCGACAATCAGAACCGCATGGCGACCACTCCAGTAACCATTATTATACGTATCAGGATTCCAAATCGCCGAATCAGGTTGTTCATACCAGAATGTATTAAATGCAACCCATCCGTCAGACGGAAGAGAATAAACATAGATTACAGGAGTATTTGCGTTAATCTGTGATTTAATCACATTTATGGCATTAATCTGACCGGAATGCGTTGAAAGCACGGTGTCAGAGACGCTGGTTAGTGGATAATTTGGTGATGTAGAAATTGATGATGCATCCATCAATGATCCTTCTCCAAACCAGTCATAATCAGCAAAACTGGCATTCGTATTACTCCAGGGAATAGCCTTCTTTAAAGTCTCTGAATAGAATCCAGCAAAATCAGAAGGGTACCCTCCATTACATGCATTTCCAGAGGACGCCCCGCCATTCCAGTTAGAGTTAAAGTATTGGATAGATAATCGCGAGTTCACATTGTTGGTAACCTTATGGGCAATTTCAAGGGCTCCCGTAGAGGCCCACACCCAGCAATTACCACAAAATCCCTGATCACGAGTATTACCCAGATATGGGAGATCAGATATCAGTGACTTGGACCCGGTAGGCAGAGGTTCGCTACGTGTACTTTCGACTGTAGGCATCAATGCACGTTTGGATTCATGCTCCTGAAGTTGTAATGGTGTAAAATGCATAACAGGATGTCTGATATATCCACTCGTAGGTGAACCATTTCCGGTATCTCCAGGACCCTGCTCTGTAAGAGATGAGTCACAGAACCCACGTATTGGAAAGAGCGAAACCAAAAGGAATGAGATAAATAAAAATGTTAATACGTATTTAATGAATATACCGGGCCCCATCATGATGTAAAATATATTCTATTCTCTATATATTTACGCCTATATAATTTTCAAATTTTCATTTGACCTTGGTGGGCACATTTTTTGTAGTATGATATCGTGCTCAGGCAACCGGGTATAAATTGCGCACTGATGGAGTCCCACCATCCCAGGCAGGTACATTTCAGAAAGATATTGGACATTATATTGATTTTTCCCTAATGTCTATTATCTGACAGAGTTCATAGCATTTAATCTTTTATGTAATGGCGCCATTGACGGTGAATATATCCCTATCTGAATTAAACACAATGTTGTTCTGGTATGCTCGTAAGTCGAGTATGGGGGACCTCATGATGTGGCTATAATGGAATACAGGTGCCAGATAGCCTCTAATGATACCAGATAAAATTCATTGAACCAGATTGCCCTGTAAATGATTCAATCGGGGGGTTGAATCATCGTTTTGGGTTTTTATCCGGATGCCATCCAGGCATCCGGAATGTAACACCATGCAATAGCAGAGCGGATGAAAATTTTTAGATCAGTTCAGTATAACCATGAAAACATTAGACGATATTAAAATTGGAAGAAAACTCATCGGTTCATTCCTCGCAGTTGTTCTCATCATGATCGCCGTCGGAATTGTGGGATACTCCGGAGTCTCGACAACAAACAGTTACCTGAATCAGATGTATACACAGCAACTGATTCCAACCGACATACTTGAAAAGACCGAGGCTGATCTCTGGCACCTTAGAGGGAATCCCCCTGGATATCTCTTAATTCCTTCAACGCGAAACAGTAGTAAAGTAGATAGCACCGATCTCATAGCGTCTATAGATGCCAACCTGACAAAGTACGAATCATACATTGTAACAGAAAAGGAACGGGAAATTTATAAAAATGGAAAAATTGCATGGGAGAACTACAAAGTCGCGATTGACAATTTCCATACCCTTGTTGATTCTGGAAAAAATGATGATGCGTTAACTGAGCTGACCACCGGTAACCTGGTAAGTCAGAGAAAAGCATTGTCAGAATCACTTGATGAATTGGCGACTATGAATCTGAATGACGCCAAAGGTCTTTCAGATGAGGGACATAATACCGTATCATCCATTAGTTTTCTGCTCATAGCTGCGATTATCATCGGAGCAATTGCAGCATTTTCACTTGGTATCCTCATCAGTTCAAGTATCACTGGTCCCCTGGCCAGGGGCGTTCACGTGATGCAGGAGATGAGTACCGGCCACCTTGATAACAGACTGAAGATGACCCGAAAGGATGAGATCGGGGATCTTGCGGTAGCAATGGACAGGTTTTCAGATGACCTGCAGTTTGTCATTATCGGCGGGTTAAAACAGATAGCATCTGGTGATCTGTCACTTTCAGTCTCTCCCAGAGACGATAAAGATGAGATCGCACCGGCATTCAACCAACTGCTATCAGCCATAAACAATATTATGGCCGAAGTTGGGATGCTCATATCAGAAGCAGAAGAAGGAAGACTACAGAAACGTGGAGATGCAACTCAGTTTACCGGAGTATATCAGAACATCATCGTTGGCATCAACAACATGCTTGATGTAATTACGACTCCGCTCAACGAAGCACTCAGAGTATCAAACGAATACTCACATGCAAAATTCTCTGCCCGGTTCAACGATGATGTCATAATCAGAGGAGACTTTGTCGCTCTCAAAGAGGGACTTAACACCATCGGAACCGAACTATCTGCAGCGATCACAACCATATCAGATCAGGTTGGTGCACTTTCAGCATCATCAGAAGAAGCAGCAGCAAGCGTCGAAGAGATAACTGCAGGTTCTGCTTCAGTAGCCCAGAGTTCAGGTGTTGTGAGTTCTAACGCAGAAAAGAGCGTCCAGGCAGTCGAACAGGTACTCAGTGCCATGGAAGAGCTGAACAAGTCGGTCTCAATAGTTGCATCAAAAGTCGATTCTGTCAGCAGGTTAACCCAGGAGGCAAACGGTACTTCAACAAAGGGAGTCAAACAGGCAGCAATAGCTGAAACAGGAATTACAGCGATCAACGGAGCGGTAAACGATGTCGGTGTGATTATCAACGAGATCAGGGATCAGATGAATGAGATCAACAAGATCGTCGTGATTATCAGCGATATTGCTGACCAGACAAACCTTCTTGCACTCAATGCTGCAATAGAGGCTGCCCGTGCCGGTGATGCAGGAATGGGATTTGCAGTCGTTGCCGATGAAGTAAAGACCCTTGCACAGGAGTCTCAGGGATCTGCTGAGAACATCTCCAAGATCATCACATCCCTGCAACACCAGTCAGACAGAGCCGCAACTGCTATGGAACTTGCAACAACGCAAGTTTCCCGGGGTTCATCAGCGATCACCGAGACGATCGATCTCTTCAATCACATCGCAGGACAGGTTGAGGAGATCTCTCAACATATGATGGAGGTCGCAAGCCTCTCTGAAGAAGAGACCGCAGCAGTCCAGGAGATAACATCCAGTGTCTCTGAAGTGAAAGACATGGCTTCACAGACTGCAGAAGAAGCTGTTGGTTCAGCAGCCGCTACCGAAGAATCGGCATCAGCACTCAATCAGGTATCAGGCATCATCAGTGAATTATCAGTCATTGCAACCAGAATTGACGAATCGGTATCACGCCTGAATGGATAAACGAGAGTCTGATAATAATAGTAGGAAAGAAGGATTACATTATGGAGATCAGTGCCATTCATCAGGTTTCCACCCAGTCAGAACATGATATGCAGGTCAGTGTAACGCGAACAAAAACTCAAAAGAATAAGAACAGTACCGATCTGCAGTTCGTTGAGTTTACCCTTGGGAGTGAAAACTTTGCAATCAACCTGTTTAATACAAAAGAGGTCATAACACCGACCTCTATCACTCCGCTTCCTAACTCTGCAGCATATATCAAAGGGGTAATGGATCTTCGGGGAACCATCACCACAATCGTAGATCTTAAACTTCTGCTCAATATCAGTGAGACAGGAGACTCAAAAAAGCGATCAAGAATCATCATTCTGGACAGCGATCCAACAGAAAAATCGGTAGGAATCCTTGTTGATGACGTCTATTCTGTCAGTACCCGTCATGCTTCAGATATTGAGCGGGAGACTGATGACAAGGCTCATAGCACAAGATTTATTCTCGGAGTAATCAGGATAACCAGGTCAGACAAGCATAACCTGGTTCTCTGGCTTGATATTCAGAAGATTCGTGCATCAATTACCAGCGAACTCTGAAATAAAATTTAGTCTCTATTTTGAGTGTTCTATGCATTACCATGAGGATTCCCAGGCATATAATGCCGGGTATATTTGCCTTCTTTTACCAGAACGAGATATCCATCTTCATGAAGTTTTTGAACACCTCGTGTTACCGTAGGACTTGCAACTCCCAGTTTATCTGCCAGTTCTCTCCTGGTTATTCCTGGATTTTTTTGAACAGTCTGTAGTATTTTTCCAGATTGACCAGATGAATACCGTGAATAGAACTCTTTCTCTCGTGTTGAATAGGTCTGGGTCTGTCTCCCCTGAACTCGGAGATCAGTTCAAACTCTGGTGTCTCATCGCCGGGATATTCGCACTTGTGGCAGTGGCGCAAGTATCCTTGTGCGGTATTATGAACAGGCCATAGTCCTGCCAATGGTTCTGATCAATGCATCAGAGGTGATAATTCTCCTCGCTATCACCTTATTCTTCTTCCAGCTCGATCTTGTAACCATCGCAGGGCTTATCGCTGTGCTTGGACCCGGTATAGATCAACTCGTTATCCTAACCGATGAGATACTTCATGAAGACAGGGTTCCTTCACCGAATCTGTATCTCAAACGATTAAAACGGGCACTGGGTATAATCATAGCTTCAGCATCGACCATGTTCATTGCAATGCTGCCACTGGCCCTGATGGATCTCTCTACCCTTCGTGGATTTGCCATCGTTACCATTCTGGGAGTCCTTGTCGGTGTAATTATCACCAGACCGGCATATGGAAGAATAATAATGGCAATACTCTCAAAATAAAATTTTTGAACTGATAATCTCGTCCTCGTTCAAAAGTGAGTGACAAGGACGCTACTGCCACATCGTTTCATTGTGCCATACCGACATGTTATCAATAGATGACGTATGGTATTCCACATCGCAAGCATCGGTACCTCCAGATTCCGATCCGGTTTGTACTGGCAACAATGCCGGGTCTTTATGTTCTCTTCTGCATGACTGTTGCCTGCTTAGGGCGGACTGATACACAGAATCTGCATCCAGGACATTTCTCTGGATCATATACAAAGGTACCATCTTCTTTTTTTCGGGCCCCGAACTCACAGAGATCCATACACCGGCCACATGAACTTCACAGTCTGTCATCCGTCTCTGTACAATAATCGGATCAGGGTATCAGGTTCTCCATTCAGTATATCTGTCAATGTGTCCTTTCAAGGTTCTCATCCATGGTTTTTTTCTGTATCTATTTGAGAACTCCCGATCTCACAAGAGAAGTATACACATTGTACCGGTGAAAATTAAATGATCTCGCTGGATGATTAGATCCATGTTCTGACAGTTCTCTTGTATTCCCGGTATTGATCGCCAAATACCCTTTCCAATCTCTGTTCTTCGATTGGAATAAACAGGATCTCAATTATTGCGATGAACAGAAGGGGGGATATGAATGGAATACCAGAACCCATGAATAGAGCGGTTCCAAGGAGAATAGATGTCATACCAAGGTAAACCGGGTTCCGGCTGAATTGAAACGGTCCGGTTGTCACAAGTACAGAGGGGGTCTCAAATGGTGAGAGTGTTGTTTTATTCTGTAGAAATTTTGAGCGAACCCAGTAACATACCGATATCCCGAAAATGATGAAGACTATCCCAATGTAGGTAACCGGTGCAGAGATGAGCATCGGGTACGGAAACACCCAGTTCACCAGAATTGATGATAGTAACATCAGTAAAAAGTACGATTGACCATCTGCCATAGATCAGACCTCACCGGCACTATGAATTCCAGTACATTGTTTGAGAACATTGTCATGCATCTGTTATTCAACCCTGCATAGTTTCATTCAGGAGAACATTAAGGACCCTTCTGAAAACGTGAGATTCTGGATTCTGAAGATTACCGAATATTACCGCATATTGGTTTGTAACCAGTCAGAATATACCTTAAGTTGCTCTTTGGTATGAACGTAATGCTCACTGTTCTCCATAATCGTGAGATTACAATGGAATTTTTCTGTAAACGCCCTGATTGTGTCAGACTCACAGATCTCATCCTTTGTACCATACAGAATACTTGTCTGGACATTCCAGGTATCAACCGGATGGTCTCTCACATAACAGAAGTAATCCCAATACAGTTTCTGGCCAATTGGTGTGTCGATGGTCTGTTCTTTTTGCAGACGTCCGGGAGTTACCTGAAACCAGGTCATCATGTTGCTGATGATCCGTTCCATATCAACCACCGGTGACAGGAACAGAGCCTTGTTCAATGGCTCATTCTTATATGCCAATAGACTGAAATACGCACCCATACTACATGCAAACAGGCTGATTTCCTTCCACTCTTCTTTTACAAATCTCATGACCTCTGCAAGATCCCGGATACAGAACTGCACCTTACAAGGGATATCTTCGGCTCTTCTATCCCCGTGTTCCGGGAGATCGAAACTCAATACCTGGTAACTTTTATCAGTTGCTTCACGTGCCAGGAGTTGTATCACGATATCTTCCTTATGAGAGAGGTATCCATGAACTGCAATCAGAATTTTATCACATGTATCTCCCCATAATACAGCGGGAATCGTTCCAATATTGAATCTATTAATGATCATAGTATGTTCACGTATTTTTGGTGTTATACAATCATATCCTGAATAATCAAACAAACAAAGATTTTCTCATGATATGGTATTCAAAAGCATTTCAAAAGAAAAACGAAGGTGATTAATGGTTTCTAATAATATATAGATCTATAATAATAAAATATTCCTGTATCAGATTACCTCCATAAATCATTATATACAACAAATATAACCGGATTTAGACAGATACGTCTCATACAGAATCCGGTTCATTGAGAAGATGAACTCATGAAAACAAAGGGATTATCCATACTACACAGAGTACCTCTTATATCAAAAATCCCTTCATTTACCTAGCATGTCGAAACCGAGTACCCTGTATATCATTCTACTTATTTTCTTTGCCGCAATCAGTTATTCCACGCTCCCGGTCTATGCAGATCAGTATGCAGACACCGTCCTGCTGAATGGTTCAGTATATACTGTAGAACCTGGAACGAACTGGTCTGAAAATCCCAGGGAAGCAGTTGCAATAAAAGGAGATACAATCCTTTCAATAAATTCAAGCAGTGATATCAAGAAGTATATCGGACCGAAAACCGTTGTCCATGACCTTGCAGGAATGATGGTATTACCAGGATTCATCGACTCACATATTCATTTTGGAGCATCTGCAGAGCTGACATTCGGGGTAAATCTCTCGGCATGCCACTCTGTAGGCGAGGTTCAGCAACTTCTTGCTGACTACTATTCTGAACATCCTGATATTGATGTTATCCGGGGATTTGGGTGGAATTATTATATCTTCAATGAGACCGGGCCTGATAAAGCAGTCATAGATACTGTGATCCCGGACAAACCGGTAATTCTGACATCATTTGATGGTCATGCATCTTGGGTGAACTCTAAATCACTTGAGGTCGGGGAAATTACTGCTGACACACCTGATCCCGAAGGTGGAAAGATAGAACATGATGCCAGTGGAGACCCAACCGGAGTCCTCAGAGAGATGGCAGCATCGAATCTTGTCACCAACAAAGTACCTCCTCTCACTCCGACCGAGATCGAAGAGAAGGTAATGGATATCCTTCCCAAGGCTGCAGCATATGGAATAACAACAGCAGATGATGCTGCCCTGACACCCGGAATGATCCTAGCCTATTCACACCTGGAGAATCTGGGGAGACTACCGGTCCGGATATTTGGAGAGATGGTCGCAGTTCCAAACTTCGGGACTGAGCAGATCGCTCTGATGGAACTGGAACAGGACATCTTCAGTTCGTACCCGTTGGATAATGAAACCAGTCAAAATAATGATATCACGTTGAATACGAGGCTGGCAAATACCTCCGACCATCAACTCAAATCAATACAAAATCTCAAGGACACAAAAGGTCTCTTCAGACTTGAAACCGGAAAACTGTTCCTGGATGGTGTTGTTGAAGGGCATACCGGATATCTCCTCTCTCCATATACCGATCAACCTGAGACAAAGGGGATGATAAACTGGAACGTCTCCCGGTTTGATGAGATGATAAGAACTCTGGACAGGGAAGGATTCCAGGTAGATATTCATTCTATCGGTGATGGAGCCGTCAGACTATGCCTTGATGCATATGAGAATGCCAGAGATGAGAACGGAAAGAGGGATTCCAGACATAAGATATCACACATCCAGTTGATCAACTCCTCTGATATCCCAAGACTCAAATCTCTTGGAATAGTTGCATCTCTGCAACCGAACTGGTTCTACTATGATAATAACTTCAGAAATGTCTCTCTTCCATACCTCGGCAGCGATCGTGCCGAGCACATGTACACACTCAAAACGCTCATGGATAATGACATCCCGGTCGCATTTGGATCAGACTGGCCAGTAGGAACCGATTACCTGACATTCAATCCTCTCGATGGTATCAGAACGGCAGTAACAAGGCTTCCACTTCCCTCTGATTCACCGTACAAAAAGCCTTACAGACCTGAGGAGCGGATTGATCTACAACATGCTATCGAAGCCTACACCTATACCGGTGCATATACCGACTTCATGGAGAACAGTACAGGGACAATTGAGCCCGGGAAACTTGCAGATATCATCGTCATTGACAGGGATCTATTTACAATCCAGCCAGAGGATATCAACAAGGCTCACGTAGTCGCAACATATCTGGAAGGAAAGCAGGTATACAGTGATCCACTGGTTACAAACTCAACTGAAAATTAACCAGATAAAACTCTTTTTGATGCAAAACATTGAATCTCTCAATGAGAAAATCAGAACCCGAAACACAGATAAAAAGGAGAAATTAAGACGAACTTTCATTGAACTGATGAAGGGATGAGATATCAAAAGACTGTGCATCTTTGCTGAGATCATGATTGTACGTTTTCATGTAGATGGATGACAGAAATCCTTCGGTATGCATCTTTTGAACGATATCATTCAGTTTTTCAACAAAAGAAACTGTAGAATTACCATCTCCTTTCTCAACTGCGATCCCGGAATATCCCATAAATGCATAGGGTTTCAGGGCAACGATCGGAGTCCCGTTTGCAATCACATTATTCATGTCTGTATCAGGGAACAAAAGTGCATCAACTTTTCCTGATACAAGATCATTGATTGCATCTGAATCCTGAGCATACTCTACGATCGTTGGATCTTTGACAGGATTATCATTGACAGTTCCAACCATGGTGAGATTATTATTCAGGTAACTGGTCTGGGCAGACTGAACATATGCCCCTATTTTCTTTCCAGATAGATCAGAGATGTTGGAGACAATGGTATCGTTGGCCCTTATGTAAAAAGATGATGAAACTGCAAATATCGGTTGTGCAAAATATAACCATTTCAGACGGTCGTTTGTCATATAGAAGTCTGTGTAGTAATCCCACTTATCCCCCCATTTCGTGTTCTTCAGTTCAGAACTGTTTGTGGGGACATAACAGGAGTCAACTCCAAGTTCTTTTGCTACCTGGGACCCGATCTGCACATCATATCCGCTCACCTGGTTTTCAGCATACTGAAGATCAGAACATTTTGATTCTGGATCGCGTGCCGTTTCGTTGTTAACTTTGAAATCAGATGCGAGATCAATATTGATAGCTACAACCAGTGTGCCCCGGGATAGAATCTCCTGAAGCCTGTCCTGCTGCGCAATAGATGTATTCTGATCTGCAAAAACCATAGGTACAGAGAATACGAGTAAAATTACGAGTATTCCCAAAAAAATCCTTTCGATATACATGAAAATCTCCTGATGGATGATAATATTGAGAATTTGAGATCACATAAGTATTTTTATTTGACCTCAAGAAAAAATAAAACGCAGGTTCTTCAATCAGGAGAAGATAGACCTCAAACCAATAATTTACGTGTACCCGATAAAAAGGTGAAAAAGGGTATGAACAGGTCGTGTTCAACCTGATATAGTTGAAAAGTTCAACCAGATATTGTCTGAAAGATCATGCAGCTGAAGGGCAGTATCTGCAGGGATCTCTTTTCCTTCATCTACCAAGGAGAATACCTGATCTGCATTCGTGACAAGATCCGTTTTCACGGTTTTCAGTTCATTCGTTTTTACATCAGGGAACCGTGACTCATACAATTTTATCTTTTCATCAAATGAGTTCATCAGAGATGAGAACCTTTGTTTCTCTTCAGAGATTTTGGTCATCTCATATGCATCAGGAACAATGAGCCCATTCATCAGGATCAAATATAGTTCGATCCGCGACGTGTTCTGATCAAAGGAGTCTTCATCGACATAATCCATCAATGTATCAAAGGTTTGTAAGTGAGTCCAGCTGGAATTCTCGAATATGTAAAGAAGGCCGGATTCAACCGTCTCATTCCTATCAATGGTGGATAATATCTGTACAAGGGTCTGATTCAGTTCGGTCCATGCCGCAAATGATCTCTTTCTATCAGCAGTGGCCTCCGGGCTTTGTCTGGTTGAGTTATCTACCGTATTGAGCCATGTACTGACAGTTCCATTATAATCATACATCGCATCAAGGATATCCTTTTTAGCGGTTTGATCACCGGTTTTCAGATACCGGTAGGTCTGATCTACGCACCTGATATCTGTTGCATATGTCTTTTCTAATGCAAGAGCAGCCTCCGGACTCATGGTCCAGATCTCGTTTTGAGTGACATTCAGTTCACCAGATACGCCCAGGCTGTCTTCAGCTGCCATAACACAACCAACGCACAGAATAGCAAGTATCAATCCTGTGATTATATGTTTCATATTACCAGTCTCCTTTGGATACAGATACAACAATCTTCATGCTTGAACGAAATTTCTAACCATTACCTATGCAGTGGTTACGGAAAAATTGGTATGATTCTATTCCTATCATACAGACGAACCGGTGGTAAAGAAGGGCAAGGATGGTTTTTAAAAACCGAATGGTATGGTTACCATCAAGTCTCTCTATAGAATCCGGATACATGTATAGATAAAAAATGTATGATCATCAATAATCAGGAGAGTGATACCCATTATCAACAGTGTCCAGATCATACGCGATCAATGGTGACCTGTCAACACTGAATATCATCCAAATAAGACTGTAGAAAAATATTTTCAATCGAATAATAATCCTTTAACCACCAGAAAATAAAAATAATGTATGGATCTTTCTCGTTTAATTTTCATTTTAACCTGTTCACTGCTACTATGTGGTGTAGTCCTGGCTGAAAACCAGACACAGACAATAGTCATCGGTGGACTTCTTCCCCTAACCGGGAATGGATCTGCTCAGGGTCCTTCGTATAAGGCAGCTATGGAGATGGCAGCCGAAGATCTGAACGCAAAATATTCAGATCTTAAACTACCATATCAGGTTCAGGTACGGATTGTTGATACCGAAACAGATCCGGCTATTGCCAAAGAACTCGGTACAGAGATGATCAAGGATGGTATCCATTGCATCGTCGGGCCGTTAACATCAGAAGAGATGAAAGCACTTGAGACAACAGCAAATGAATCTGGAACAATACTGATTGGATTCGGAAGTACAACACCGGGCATCTCAAGTAAGGATAACACAATTTTCAGACTCTGTCCGGATGACATCTTTCAGGCCCAGGGAATAATGGGCCTGCTTAAGAAGCAGAACTACACTACTATCATTCCAGTTGTTCGAAATGATGTATATGGGCAGGAATTATTAGAACTGGTCAGTAATCTCTCCACCAAAGGCAACTATACATTGACCACTCCAGTCTATTATGAGCCTGGAACGAACTCCTTTAATTCGACCGTCGATAAGATAGCAGAATCTGTTCACTCAGTAGATAAGAAGACCGGCACTGCTGTTCTGGCGATTGGTTTTGATGAAGTTGCTGATCTTCTCGAGGAAGCATCGCAAAACCTGGTACTCAGTTCTGTTCCATGGTTTGGAACTGATGGTATCGCCCTCTCTGACTCGGTCCTAAAGAAAAAGAATGCAGCAGAATTCGCAACAAAGACAAATTTTACTGCAACAATTTATGGCGAGATGGAGAATGAGCCTAGGTTCATGGAATTCTCTAAACGTCTGCAGAATGCTACCGGAATTAAGGCCACTCCTTATGCAGTTGTCATCAATGATGCAGTCCAGCTTGCTGCACTAACAGAAATTATGAGCCCCGGAGTTACAGAAAAAGGGCCAATATTTTTAGATAATGCATGTCACTTTTACGGAGTTTCAGGCTACACCTCATTGACCGATTCAGGAGATCGAAAATTTGCAAACATCGATTTCTGGACCGTTAAGAAGAATGATGATCAGTATTCATGGACGAAGATCGGTCGATTTGTAAACCAGATGGCAGGTCCGATTATTGAGATGAAGACCAAATCATAATAAAAATCGCTTTTTTAGTTCAATTTACACGGACTGATCTCTTCTCAACTATCATATTTGATCCACCAGATCTATAGAAAACATATTAACATCCCTGATTCGAATTATTCATTGTTTGTCTGGTGGGCAGACAGGGGATGCATGATGCGAAATATTACAATACTTGGGGTGGTCACTCTTTTTCTGGTTACAGGAGGGGTTTCGGCAGACTGGCTGCCGAACCAGACACCAGAAAATCAGATGATATCCATTACCACTGTCATTGATGTCGTGGGATTTGTCTCTGACAGTACAATGTTTTCCTGGACTCTGGCTTCTCCAGGATCGATACCAACCGGAATGTTAGGCGCAGGACAGTCTGTTGCTGATGTCAGTTATCATGATTCAACCATGACCAACGGCGGACACCTCATGATGAACAAACGGGTTGATTTCAATTCAGGAGATCAGTCTTCAGGAATGTATAACCTTGAGACCCAGAAGGTACTGACATATGCAAGTGTTGACGGATCCCATCTTGTAGGTGAAGAGGAGTATACACTCTCTGTAGCAGGAAACGGTGAAGATACGGATGGTAACATACGCTGTGTCTTCTCACGGGGAGACGAGTCACAGATGCCTTCGTTCTGTAACATCGTTACTGCAAAGAGCAGCCTGATAAATGTAAACAGTGCCCAGATATCCTCAAAAGGAGGCCTCAGATCTGTTGCAGATACGAAAGATGTTCCAGCTGCCCTCAATTACCAGATAGCAGTGACTCCTGATACAAACTCAGGCTCAGGGTATGCTGAAGGAATTGTAAAGACCGTGTTTGCAGGCAGTATCATGGAGGCCAGGGACACAACCGGAGACAACTGGAACAAGACATCAGCCACAAATACCTGGAAAGATATATCCACAGTAAGTGGTGGAATAAAGAACTTCCAGAAGTCATTTGGATACGTCTCGGGGTTACGGGTGTAATAGATACCCCTCTTCTTTTGCATGAAAAAGTCCTTTTCACCGGTCCTACCTGGGGCCCCCAACAGGGCACCGTTGGGGTTTTTATAAATCCGAAGGATGAGTACGTACCTCTTAGGCAGTTTTCCAATATCTCTATCCTTCATCATGATTTGAAGATGGACCACATCTCATTTTACAATTGAATAGCAGATTCTTATATAGTTTGGATTAAGAAATCATTGACCTCCATACTATTCTCTTCCGGGTAGGATCCATTGTATGCCCTTGAATAATGGGGAGAGAATGGTGTATCAATGATTATTAGCCGCGGTTTTTATTCTGGAAGAACCATCCTTAAAATGTCAAAAATAAAAGGGGATTCCTCATTTTTACATTGGCTATTTTACAGAGATGGGAAAGATTTTAATCACGATCGAGAAAACCAAGATATGTCGCAGATTAAATAATTTCTCGACATGAGTTGATTTGAGTGCATCTCGATCAAAAAAACCAATCTTTCATGCGGCAGATTAGGCCTGCCATTGTTATCTTCGTACTGCTTACAATCATCACCGGGATCATCTATCCACTTCTGGTAACGGGCCTTGCCATGATCTTCTTCCCCTGGCAGGCGAATGGCAGTCTTTTTGATCTCCATGGTCATCATGCAGGATCTGCCCTTATAGGGCAGCCGTTTACTTCAGAAAAGTACTTCTGGTCAAGGCTCTCTGCTACATCACCATCGTATAATTCGAGTCTCTCATCTGGCTCTAATTATGGACCAACTAATCCGGCACTCGTTGATCGGGTTACCTCATCTGTTCTGGAGATGCAAACCAGATCGCTACAGGCCACAGACCTTATCCCAGTGGATCTCGTCACAACATCAGCGAGTGGTTTAGACCCTGATATTAGTGTAGCCTCTGCGTACTATCAGATTCCAAGAGTTGCCAATGCACGGGGGATCGATACCAGTATACTGACCGGACTTGTGAACCAGCATATCCAGAACCCACAGTTTGGAGTCCTTGGTGAGAGCAGAATCAATGTTCTATCACTAAACCAGGACCTTGACTCATACCAATCTCCAAACAATCAACTCACGAGCTCATTGTCAACAAAAATTTCTGAAAAAACCCCAATCATCCTTGGAATCAGAGCTTCAGATTGGCTTCAGTTCGTTATCTTTTTTGTTCTCTTGGTTGCGCTGGTTATTCCGGTTGGAAGATACATGGTTCATATCTACCAGGGAACTGGCTCAGGCACCAACGTATTTCGAAGATCTGAATCCTGGATCTTAAGCAGGGCGGGAATTAAGAACGATGACGAGATGGACTGGAAGACATTTGCCTTTGCACTGATGATCTTCAACATTCTTGGCATTATTGTCGTGTTCATCCTCCAGCAGATCCAGCATTACCTTCCTCTTAATCCCCTGAACCTTGGTGCAGTCGCTCCGGATCTTTCACTCAACACTGGAGTCAGTTTTACAACCAACACAAACTGGCAGGCATATGCAGGAGAGACAACTCTCAGTTACCTCACCCAGATGCTGGGATTAACAGTTCAGAATTTCCTATCAGCTGCAACCGGAATGGCAGTCCTTGTTGCCCTCATCTATGGGTTTACCCGTAAACAGGCTGGATCCATCGGAAACTTCTGGGTACTCCTGATCAGAAGTATCTGGATTCTCCTTCCACTCAGCATCATCTTCTCTCTCATCCTGGTATCACAGGGAACAATTCAGAATTTTAACGGACCTGCTACAGTTCAACTCCTCGATCCACTCACAGATAATGGGTCCACAGTTGCAATAACCCAGGTTATCCCTCAGGGACCGGCAGCTTCACAGATTGCAATCAAGTTACTTGGAACAAATGGCGGCGGATATTTTAACGCTAATTCTGCCCACCCATATGAGAACCCAACGCCTCTCTCAGATATTCTTGAAATTATTGCTCTTCTGATCATTCCGGCAGGACTCTGTTATACCTTCGGAAGCATGGTCGGATCGGTAAAGAAAGGAGTAGCCCTGCTTATCGCGATGCTCATCATCTTCATCCCTCTTGTTGGTATCTGTTTCTGGGCAGAGCAGAGCGGCAGCCCACTCTTATTACATCCCGGCATTGATCAATCTCCAGGAGCCCTCCAGTCTGGAGGAAATATGGAAGGAAAAGAGGTCAGATTCGGAATAGTCCATAGTACCCTCTTTGCAGTGGCGACCACAGCGACCTCATGTGGTGCAGTAAATTCTATGCATGACTCGTTTACTCCACTTGGAGGACTGATCCCACTCATGATGATTCAGTTCGGAGAGATCGTCTTTGGCGGAGTCGGATCCGGCCTTGGAGTGATGATTGTGTATGTCATCATCGCTATGTTCATCGCAGGGCTCATGGTGGGCAGAACCCCGGAATATCTTGGAAAAAAGATCGAACCACCAGAGATGACACTGGCAGCCATCATCATCCTCATCCCGATAGTTGCCATCCTCGTAGGTACTGCAATAGCAGTGGTCACAGATGCAGGAACTTCCTCTATCTTCAATCCCGGGGCCCATGGATTCTCTGAAGTTTTATACGCATTCTCCTCGGCTGTTGGGAATAACGGGAGTGCATTTGGAGGGCTCAGTGCAAACACATTGTTTTACAACCTGGCTCTTGCCCTTGAGATGTTTGTAGGAAGATTCCCAATGCTGATACTCCTGTTAGCCCTCGCCGGGTCTTTCGCACAAAAGAAAATTGTTCCGCAATCCGGGGGAACATTGCAGGATCACCGGCCACTCTTTATTATCTGGCTCGTCTTTGTCATTGTAAGCGTAGGAGTCCTGAGTTTTCTTCCTGCCCTTGCCCTTGGCCCGATTGCAGAATTTCTCATGCAGGGAGGTCTGATGCATGTCTGATCCAATTCGCAATGCCCGGAGTTCAACCAGTTCCCGTGATCTCTATCTCAAAGCAATACAGGAGTCGGTGATCAAACTCGATCCCAGGCTCATGGCAAAAAATACGGTCATGTTCGTGGTTGAGATCGGAAGTGCCTTGACCACAATCTTCTGGATTATGGCCCTCCTCAACCTGAGTGATGAGTCGGCCTGGTTCATTGGAATGATCTCACTCTGGCTCTGGTTCACGGTTATTTTTGCTAATTTTGCTGAGGCTCTTGCTGAAGGAAGGGGAAAAGCCCAGGCTCAGGCTCTGCGTCAGATGAGACAGGATACACTTGCTAAGCGTCTTCCGGATCAGTACACGCTTGGACAGAGTTCTCCTCCGACTGATTCAATGGTAGAAGAGGTCTCATCAAGCATGCTTCAGAAAGACAATCTCTTCTATGTTACAGCCGGGGATGTCATTCCGGTTGATGGGGAGATTGTCCAGGGAATAGCATCGGTGAATGAGAGTGCCATTACCGGAGAGAGTGCACCGGTTATCAGAGAATCGGGAGGAGACCGGAGTGCCGTAACTGGCGGGACGACCATACTTTCAGACTGGCTAATTGTCAGGGTGACAGCTAACCCGGGAGAAGGATTCCTTGACAAGATGATATCCCTCATCGAAGGGGCAAAGCGGCAAAAGACTCCAAATGAGATTGCCCTGAATATCCTTCTCATCAGTCTGACCGTGATCTTCATCTGTGTCTGTGCCACCCTGTATGCATTCTCGCTCTACAGTGTCAGGGCGGCGGGAACAGGGACGGTGGTCAGTGTCACAATCCTGATTGCTCTGCTCGTATGTCTTGCTCCGACAACTATCGGCGGACTTCTCAGTGCTATCGGAATTGCAGGGATGGACCGGCTCATCAGAAGAAATGTGATTACTACTTCAGGGCGGGCCATCGAGGCTGCCGGAGATGTTGACGTCCTCCTTCTTGATAAAACCGGAACGATCACTCTTGGAAACCGTGAGGCAGTAGAGCTCATTCCGGTTGATGGGACAGAGATTTCAGAACTCGCTGAAGTTGCACAACTCGCATCCCTTGCTGACGAGACTCCGGAAGGTCGGAGTATTGTTGTTTTAGTCAAAAACGAGTATGGGCTCCGGGGAAGGACAGTCGGTGCTCATGACGACTCTCCGGAGATGCAGTTTATTCCATTCTCAAGCCACACCCGGATGAGCGGTGTTACCGTAAACGGCAGGGAGATCCGAAAAGGTGCAGCAGAAGCCGTCTACAATTTTATGAAAGAGAAGGGGACTCAAGTATCTGATGATCTCATCTCTAAAGTAGACGAGATATCGAGAACCGGGGGAACTCCGCTGGTAGTAACCCGGGATGGAAAAGCCCTCGGTGTAATCTACCTGAAAGATATCGTAAAAGGAGGGATAAAAGAGAGATTTGCTCAACTTCGTCACATGGGGATCAAGACGATCATGATAACCGGTGACAACAGTCTTACCGCTGCAACCATTGCTGCAGAGGCTGGAGTTGATGATTTTCTGGCCGAGGCTACACCGGAGAGCAAACTTCGTCTCATTCGTGAGTATCAGGAAGGTGGGCGTCTCGTTGCCATGACAGGTGATGGCACCAATGATGCCCCGGCCCTTGCACAGGCAGATGTTGCTGTTGCTATGAACACCGGTACACAACCGGCACGTGAAGCAGCAAACATGGTTGATCTTGACAGTAACCCGACCAAACTTATCGAGATTGTGGAGATCGGAAAGCAACTGCTCATGACCAGAGGAGCCCTGACAACGTTCAGTATTGCGAATGATATCGCGAAATACTTCGCAATTATTCCTGCAGCATTTGTCGGGACATACCCTGCCCTCGCTGCTCTCAATATCATGGATCTCCATCAGGCTATCCTTTCTGCCGTGATATTCAATGCTCTCATCATCATCGCCTTGATCCCCCTTGCCCTCCGGGGAGTTACCTACAAACCACTCTCCGCGGATGAAGCACTGCGAAACAACATCCTCATCTATGGAGGTGGCGGAGTCATCGCTCCGTTTATAGGAATAAAGATAATAGATCTCATTCTAGTTCTGACAGGCATGGGATAAGATAATGGATGATGGCCGACCCGATCCTGATCTCCTCCTCTCTCAAATTCAGAAAGAAGAGACGAGAGAAAAGGCAGGAAAACTCAAAATATTTCTCGGGTATGCAGCAGGTGTAGGGAAGACCTACGGGATGCTCAAGGCTGCACATGAGCGGCTTGCAGAAGGGATTGATGTCAGAATCGGATATGTGGAGACTCATGGAAGACCTGATACCGATGCCCTGATAGAAGGACTACCGATCATCCCGCGTGCAGAGATTCCATACAAATCAACAATCCTGTACGAGATGGATACCGATTCAATCATCAGGGCTCATCCGTCCCTTGTCCTTGTCGATGAACTGGCTCATTCCAATCCTCCTTCATTTAGGTATACAAAGCGGTACCAGGATGTTGAGGAACTATTAGCAGCAGGAATCGATGTGTACACTACACTCAACATCCAGCATCTTGAGAGCGTACGCGATGTTGTTGCGAAAATTACGTCAATAATCGTTCATGAAACTGTCCCGGACCGCATCGTGGACATGGCAGACGAGATTGAACTTATGGACATTCCTCCTGCAGAATTGAGAACAAGACTTGCAGAAGGAAAAGTCTATGTTCCTGATATGGCTACCCGTGCTATTGAACAGTTCTTCAATGAAGGAAATCTCTTTGCTCTTCGTGAACTCTCTCTTCGCAAGACTGCAGACCGGGTTGATACCCAGATGCTTGAGTACATGCAGACCAGATCAATTCCAGGTCCATGGCCGGTATCTGAACATCTTCTCGTCTCTATCGGTCCAAGTCCTCTTTCTGAAAAACTTGTCAGGACTACAAAACGTCAGGCCGATCGGTTAAACACCGACTGGAGAGCCGTGTATGTTGAGACGCCAATGCATCACCGGTTATCATACTCTGCAAAAGAACAGATCTATAAGACTATTAAACTGGTAGAGAGTCTTGGAGGGAAGACAGAGACGATCTTCGGACTCAATATTCCTGATACCCTGATCGAGTATGCAAAAAAACATAATATTACCAGAATAGTAATCGGTAAAACATTGAGATCACGCTGGAAAGAACTCATATTCGGGTCGATCGTGGATCAGATGATCCACAAGAGCGGAGAGATCGATGTGTATGTGATCAGCAGTAGTGATGAAAAAAGGGAGAGTATTTCGTATTCTGATGACTCAATCCTCCCGGTAACACTACCAGGAAAATATCTTGAAAGTCTGATCCTTGTTGGCATTGTCACCATCTTCGGAGATGTTTTGAAGAATTACATCTCACAGACAAATCTCATTATGTTTTATCTGATGGTAGTGGTGATCGCAGCCTTCAGAAGGGGGTTATATCTTGCAGTTTTCACATCAATTATCGGCGTTCTGATGTTTGATTTCTTTTTAGTCCCTCCTTATTACACCTTCAGAGTATCAGACACACAATATATTATTACATTCTTTGGCATGATCCTGGTTGGGACAGTTATCAGCATCCTGATCTCCAAAACTCAGGATTATGCAAAATCAGCTCATGCCCGTGAACAGGAGAATGCAGCTCTGTACAGGCTTGCAAAAAACCTTGCAGGGGCATCTGATCTAAAATCAGTATTATCTGCGGTAATTCTCAAAGTTGAGGAGAATTTTAACTGGCAGGCAGTCATTCTCAATCCACATAACAACTCCCTGATGGTCAGCAGTTCATCCCACAATCTCCATATTACCGATAATGAGATTTCAGTTGCACAATGGGCATTTTCAAAGAATGATATTGTCGGGTACGATACAGATACTCTTCATGCCTCGCGGTTGCGGTTTATTCCAATCAGAAGCAGAAAAAAAGTCCTGGGAGTCCTCGGAGTAAAACCTGAAGAGGTTGAAGGTGTTATCTCTCCGGAGGAGGGACGGATGCTTGAATTGTTTGCTGATCTTACAGGACTTGCGATTGAACGGTTTGACAGGGGATAAACATCAACCCGATTATTTTACACTCCCTGATAGATCTTCTTCTGCATCTCAAGCCAAATAATGTGAAAATTAAAGTTGCTATGAGTTTCCATTATCAGTCCGATTGCCTTGTTTTGAAGGAAGAGGGGAATGGACGTTAAATCCCTCATTTTAATCAAATGCTTCTTGTCTACTGGTCTCATATCTGAAAAAATATAACTTCATAAGTTTTTTGCCTTATTTCATTATCAGATCTACAGATACCCATCTGAATCGTCAATACTCAGGCTGATAATACAGAAAATTGAAGTATCGTAACCTCAACATCTGATTAATGAAAATCAAACGTTACCAGATGTAAGACGGGATCTCTCCGGATCTGAAAAGGAAGAAACGATAGAATTCGGAGAACGGATGAGATCATCACTTTCAGAAATTTCACGAGAGACTCCGATGATATGAGTGACTTTCCTGTCAGGTCCTGCGATCAGTGAGATCGATTCTTCAACATCAATAAGATGTCCATTACGATGTTTGAGGATGACAAAGAATCGCCGATATCGTGCAGAATCATCGCCTGATTCAAATGCCCTGATCTGTTCATCTAGTTTTATGGGTCCAATATCATTTTCAGCATAAATATCCCGGGAATAGAGGTTATCCAGTGAATGACCTACAATCTCTTCCGGGTGATACCCCCTGAGTTTCGTGACAGAAGGGCTGACATAGGTAAAAACCAGGGAAGTAAGATCTAAAATCCAGATAACGTCCCGGATGTTATCTAAAATCAGTCGTAAATATGCTTCACTGCTGGCTAGTTCCAGATGGGTATTCTTCTTTTCGGTAACGTCACGGGATATCCCAATGAACTCAACAGCACCGGTCTCTTCATTTCTGGTGGTGTGAGAGATGATATCATTCCAGATTACATCTCCGGTTTTTGTTAGTATTTTTAATTCATCAGTGTAATATCGCGTTATATTTGAATCGAGAAATTCCCGGTGGCGATCAGCACATATTTCTAGAAAATATGAGAGCATATCTGGAGAAATAATCTCATCAACACATTTCTGACAGATCTCTGAAGGTGTCCAGCCAAGCAATCCGGTAACTGACGGACTTATATACCTGAATACCCGGGATACAGAGTCTATGATCCAGACAACATCCTTGACAGACTCAGCCAGTACCCGGTAATGATGCTCACTTTTTTGTAATTTTTTAGACATCTCAAGATGTAATGAGATATCTCTCGATACTCCTAAAATCCTGATTATCTCTCCGGAAGAACTTTTGATAAAGGTGATGGCAGCATCTGTCGGAATTATTCTCCCATCTGCAGCGATATACTGGATTCGAAGCCTGCAGTATGAAGGAGTTCTCCCCTCTGCTTGAAACTTTATATAATAGGGGAGTTTAACTCTCATCCGGGTATATGATGCCTGTGTCATTATATCCTGGGGATGAATATTTAGAACTACATCAGGACGATACCCTAAGAGGCGTTCAATTGAAGGGCTGACATACGTAAACAAACATCCTGATGGGTCCAGTGTCCAGATGACATCCTCGGTGTTATCGGCAAGCAACCGGTATAACTCTTCACTTTTGCGGATAGATTCTTCGGCTTTTTTCTGTTCGCTTATATCCCGTATAACAGTTAGTAAGCAGTCCCGACCGGATACATGAATTATGCTTGAAGAGCAGGATGCATCAATAACATCACCGGATTGCCTGCGGACCTGTAATTCATATCGATGCTGACCAGTTGTATTTTGAGTGATTTTTCTGAGGAGCTTATCCCGAAAATCAGCTGACTCAATAAATCCAAGACCTATAGAACTCTTTCCAATAATGTCATTCCATGAATAATCGATCAATGTACAGTATGCCGGATTTGCTTCGAGTATCTCTCCGGTGGAAATTTCCCGCATCACAATCCCGTCTGGTGATGCATGGAATGCAAAACTGTATTTTTCCTGAGCTATTTTGAGTGCTTCCTCTGACCTCTTCTTCTCAGTAACATCAGTACAGATGATCGCTATCTGATTCGGGGCCTGAAGAAGTGATAATCCGAGAATGGTTATCTCAAACCAGAAACCATGCTCATCCTGCACAGTTATTTTTTCCGGGTTTTCGAATGAAAATGTATCGAGTATCTGTATCAGTTCATCATGCAAGAGCAGAGAAAAGTGAAGAGCATTGATATTTTTTCCAATGCATTCGTGCAGTGATGTCATGAAATGCCGGGTTGCTGCTTTATTCAGATACTGGACTGTCAGATTTGGTGTAAGGACAAGGATAAGATCTGAACTAATATCCATCAGACTGTATTCAGATATTTTTTTGACAAGCAGGTACTTTTTCGCACGTCCAACATCGAGTTTCCTCACTTTTCCAAGTATCTCCAGTGAGTCAAGATGCCGGGCTACGGTATGCCTGTTCATCCCGGTTATTGAGGCAATCGCTGATATGGAGATGCAGACATCTTCTCCTTCCAGAGAATGAAGAATTTGAGTCCGCTCCTCTTCAGTTTGATGAGTCATGGAACTATTCGAAATATGATATTCAAAATGCGGGCATCGATGACAGTCCGACTGAATTAGGAGTTAAATTTACAAATATATGAGGCTGCCGATTTATCTTTTTCAAAAAATATGGGATTTGTTTGGTCAGAGCCGCGAAAAATGAGGGATGATCCTGTATGAAACAGTTCTATACTAAACGACATAATTAATTTTGCATAATGATCTTAATGAGTCATTAGGCATACTCCATTTTTCAAATACCCCAGTAATGGATCCTGACAGTGATTGTAGGGATGGAAAATAGCGATTATGTGTTTCAGAATACCGAGTTTCCTTCCAAACTAATTCTACGGGATTCAACTCCGGACTGTATGGTGGTAAAAAGAAGAGTTCTATTTTCCGTTTATTTTCTTCAAGCCAGGGTTTCAGTAATATCGCATGATGGTATCTTGCGTTATCGATAATGAGTAAAATTTTCTTTTTCTTGGCCCGAAATTGAATTACTTGCTTTAAGTGTTCAAGAAAAGTTTGGGCATTAAAAACCGGATTGATGCTATACACAAATCTTCCATCGTTATTATTGACAGTTCCGAAAACGCTTATTTTATGTCGGGTCGGTTCTTGTTTTACAGTGGGATTTTTGATCTCTTTAGGAATCCACATCCTGCATCTCGTGTTAACGCTCATTGGATCTTGATCAGGGTTTTATAAGGCCGCGCTCATTCGTTTTTGATCACCCATTTATTAAGTAGAACGAATAAATCCCCTCCGTATGTGAGGTGGATATTTGAGGTGAAAACGATGGCAGAGATCCAACAAATCGTTGCATCTTACAATAGATGCGGCTCATATAGCCAGGTTGCACGAGAGTTCCACATCTCTCGTAACACGGTCAAGAAGTATGTTCTCCGGGTAAATGAGGTTAGATCCGGACTTAGGGATGAGATCCTTCCTTCAAATCGTAAAATAATTCAACCTCCTCGGGTTGTGACAGATGAAATCCTGCTCCACATCCACACTCTCCTCGAACAAAACCTGACCCGTCCTAGAAAACAGAGGATGAATGCACGGCAGATCTTTGATCAGGTTACTCAAACCGGTTACTCGATCAGTTATGCTACCGTCAAACGACTCATATCCTCATGGAATAAATCCCATTCTTCACGAGAAGTGTATATTCTCCAGGAGCCAGAACCCGGTTATCGAGCAGAGTTTGACTGGTGTGAAGTCAGTCTTCAAATCAAAGGAGTCTGGACGAAAGTATCCATGGCAGTCATGGTCCTGACCTACTCGTTATTCCGATTCGCCCGACTGTATTACCATGAAACCCAGCAAGAAGTTATCGATGCCCATATTCAGTTCTTTACCGAGATTCAGTCTGTTCCGCGGTACATCTATTATGACAATCTTAGAGCAGTCTATGACTATTCAAGGAAAAAGTTCCAGGATACATACCTTCAATTTGCATCTCATTACGGCTATTCCTATGAAGTATGTAATCCGGCTTCTCCGCATGAAAAGGGAACAGATGAAGAGAGCGTCAGTTATATCAGAAGGAATGCATTCGGAGAACGGACATCATTTGAGTCAATCCAAGAAGCTCAGGAGTGGCTCATTGCATCTCTTGAGCAAATAAATAGTAAAAACGTATATCGAAGGGACAAGACTCCCATTGAGGCTTTGAAGGATGAACAGAAATCTATGTTTTCGCTTCCATCTCTTGATTATTCGAACGTACTAACTAAATTAGCCCGAATTTCAAAGTATTCATTTGTAACCTTTGACCGTAATTATTACTCAGTTCCTGATACCTATCGTCAAAAACACATTCTGCTCAAAATCTCTCAGGAACAGATAGATCTCCTATCTGGCTCTGAATTGATCACATCACACCAGAGATTGTATGTGAAAGGGCAGTACTCTCTCAATATTTGCCATTTCCTGAAAACATTTGAAAGAAAACCGGGATCCCTTCAACATTCAAAAGTTATTCAACAGGCTCCTCCTGCTCTTCAAAATCTTTTTGAATCGCATTACAAGGAAAAGCCGTTGGAATTCATTCAGATACTTAACCTGACTGCCATATGTACCGTACCTCAATTGGTTTCTGCAATTGAAAAACTACAGAAAAACCATATTCTACCGGGATATGATACAATTCGAATGATTTTAAATAATACTCCTTCTCCGGTCACTGAGTCATTAGAAAGATTTGATATGATCGATGTACAGGAGCCGGATCTCACTGTATATGATCAGGTGATGGAGTGTACAGCATGACGCCGGAACTAGAAGATCTGTGTAAACAACTCCATATTGCCGGTGTTTACCAATTTATCCAGGAGCAGTGTGGTTCTGATCCGGATACAATTTCTATTCTGACAAACGCTTGTCAATTCGAACTGAAAATCAGGATGACAAACCGTCAGATACGAACACTAAAACTGGCAGGATTTCCTACTCAAAAGAGATTTGATGAGTTGTCAGTAGAGGCATTACCTGATGATGGGAGAAGGATTCTGCAGGATCTAAAACTACTCAACTTTATTCAGGAAACGAAAAATGTTGTGTTTATTGGTAATTCTGGGACCGGAAAGACTCACATGGCTATTGCAACAGGAGTTTGTGCATGTGAGAATAACTACAAAGTAATTTTTAAAACGGCAGCGGGGTTGGTGAATGAATTGCTTGAAGCAAAACGAGCAGGGAGATTCACCCTCTTGATGAGGCAGTTTAAGAAGATTGATATTCTTATCCTGGATGAACTCGGCTACATAACCTTTGATTTGGAGGGAGCTGAGTTGTTGTTTCAGATCCTTGCTGCAAGATATGAGATACTTAGTACGGTGATTACAACGAATTTACCGTTTTCTGAATGGATAAAAGTGTTCCATGATAAAACTCTGACCGCTGCTCTGCTTGACCGGATCACCCATCGAGCAATTGTTGTCAATATGAATGGTTCGAGTTATAGAAGAAGGTCCAGCAAATCCTAACTTGATAACCTCTCCTCGCGAAGGTGGGATGTTTATCCATCCCACCGAGCCTATCGTACTCAGGGGAGGGATGAAGGGAGGGGGCGAGGCCACCTCCCTTCTGTGTTTTTCTTCGGAGTGATATTTTTATACTTGGATGATGACATTGCACTTAGGGCTGAGCAAAATTGAATGAGCGAACCTGAGCAATTTTGGATGAGCGAATACATCTCGTTCCATTTTGCTGGAAGTGACATTCATCTGTGCTCCATACTTCATATTTCCCGCTTTGAATCTTCTGACGTAGTTTTTTTAAAACATTCTTGTTTCTTTTTATCAACTTTAGAACTGATAGGTCGTGGTTTTCTCTGTCTAAATTCCATTTTATGAAAGAGTCTTTGACATTGTCTTACGCTTAAAGTGATACCATATTGGAGTAATATGTGATGACTTAGAAGTTTTCCATCCCAGAGATTTTGATCATACCCTAAATTTTTAGGATCCTGAGCAATATCTTTACGAATATCATTCAATTGAGGTTCAGAGAGAGAAGGGGGACGTCCAGTATGGATTTCATCCCTTAATGAATTGAATCCCCCTTTATTGAAGCGATTTACCCAGTTTTCTATCGTAGTGACAGTATGGCCTAACATTTTGGCTGATTCAGAGCAAGAGTACCCCAAAGCAACGAGTAATACTCCGTGCAAACGGTGATCATATCTTGACTCGTCATTTCTATGAATTTCATTTTGAAGCAAATTTACCATTGATTGGGCATTAATTACGGTTAACCTACGCATAGAGTATTATTCATCAGGCATTATTAATAAAGTATTCCGTCGCTTAGTATATCATCAGTCCTACCTGGGACCCTCAATGGGGCACCGCCGGGGTTTTTACTGACCCATATCCCGCAATAGCCCGGGAACATCTATCCAGATAACAAGTTCGGTCTTTTCTGATTCACGATCTCCAACATTATGCTTGATAATTCCGAGAATATATTGCGAATCTGTTCCCTCATTGATCTTCTTGTCTATCTGGGATTCGCGAATCGAGAGGACTGTTGTTACGTCGTCAACTAAAATTCCAGTCTTTCCTTTAGTCACCGAACTGTCAATGACAATTATTCTTGACTGTTCAAGGGTGGCAGTTGAGGATGTAATACTCATCTTAGCTTTGAGATCGATGATAGTGGTGATCTCCCCCCTCAGATCGATAATCCCCTTAATATACTGACCACTCCCGGGAAGTGGTGTGATCCTGGTATATTCCACGATCTCTTTCACATCAAAGAGGTTGATAGCGAATTTGTCATTGCCCAGAAGAAATTCAACGATCTGAATCTCTTCTTCCGTCTCTGATATCGCTTTCCTGGAATTCTTCGAGAGACCTTCAGTTTCACTCATGGAATTATGCTACCTTGAACTTGACAATCTCACGGGAGATATTCTCCACAATACCGACTACACCATTCATAATCCGTCCCACCTCATCGATTGAAGCACTTGCCTCTTGTGTTGCCGCAGCAGCATCACCTGCTTCATGCGAGGTGTTCTGCACAAGATTTGAAACCTCCTGGATACTGGCAGTCACTTCTTCAACCGATGCAGCCTGTTCTTCAGATGCAGATGCAACCTCTACTGTATTACGGTTAATATCTTCAATAGTGTGTGCAATCTTATTGAAAGCTCCGAGTGTCTGTTCAAGTGCTGAACTGCCATCCTGCACTGCTCTTGTGGACTTACCCATCGCCTCGGTTGCCAGTTGAGCCTTTGTCTGAAGTGCTGCAATCATATCCTCAATATTTTCTGCTGACTTTCGTGAGTCCTGGGCAAGAGATTTTACCTCGGCTGCAACAACGGCAAATCCTCTCCCTGCTTCTCCTGCCCGGGCTGCCTCAATTGCTGCATTGAGAGCAAGCAGGTTGGTCTGGTTGGCAATGTCTGATATCAGCCGGACGATCTTTCCGATCTCATCCATCTGTGTGTTAATACCGGTTACTATGGTATCAACCTCCCTGGCAGAGGTGGTGATATCTTCCATCGCTTTTTCTGATTCATGTGCAAGACTGATACCCTCTTTAGCCAGATTATTTGCTTCATCAGAGGCAATGGAGACTGACTCTGCCTTCTGCGACACAGCACTGACCGTTACATTGAGGTCCTCCATCGCTTTGAGTACCTGTGAAATACCGTCTTCTCCCTGATCAGCATTCTGACTGACCTTTCCGGCACTAGTTGCAATCTGCTGTGCTCCGGTAACCACTTCTTCAACGCTGACATGGGCCTCTTCAGCACTGGTTGCAAGATCATTGACATTTTGAGTGATCATGTGTATCACATCACAGACACTCACTCCAATATGGTTCAATGCGTTCTTAAACTGAATCCAGTCTCCTTTGACCTCAAGGGAAGAAGAGAACCGGGCCGTGAAGTCATACGAGGCGTAGTTCTCACAAACCCGGAGCGATTCGTCTATCGGCTGAATGACACTTTCAAGAGTCCGGTTAAAACCTTCCACGATCTTTTTGAACTCTCCTTTGTGCCTTTCAATATTTGCACGTGCCTTCAGATTCCCGTTTGTTGCATCATATGCCAGGTCATCTGAATCCTGTATCAGATTATGCAGAGCGGTAATAAGGGTTGATATGCTTGTGTTAATCTCCTCAAACATCACTTCTGCTTTCTCTGAATACTGATCTGAAGCCGTCATCTTCAGATTCAGATCAAAATTGCCGTTGCTTAACTTCACAATATTTTCTGAAAGACGAGCCACCTCTTTCTGTAAAAACTCAATCAGCCTTATCTGTTCGGTCAGATCCTGTACAGTCTCAACATACCCGACAGTTTCTCCGCTGGCATTAACAACCGGTGCAGTGGTCTGTTTATTCGAAGCACCCATCCATTCAAAGAAGGTCTCATTCTTTCCGGTTGTTCTGAGTTTATGGATACCGCATTCATTCGTCTTGCAGATATTGGCATTAGCTGTGTAACATGGCAACCCGTATGCAGATTTACGATCCTGAATAACCCGGTTATTCATGAGAATCTTCTCAAAAGGTTTATTCATGTACGTCCATTTCATGTCATTATCGGTGACATGAATCGGAAGAGGCACAGCATCAAGGATCGATTCATAGTATGCGATCAGGTTCCTCTGTTCAGTCAGGTCGGAGAATATTTCAAGGAACTTGATCACTTCGCCTTTTTTATCTAGGATTGGTACATAGACATACGCTAGGTGACGGATTCCTGCCGGGGTATCGGCGATAACTGCTCCAGAAACAGGATTTTTACTCTGGAGACTGTCCTTTACCGTTCCGCCATTACGCTCAAGAACCTTGAGATCACTCAGTCTCATATTTGTAATTTCTTCATACTTATACCCCATAATTTTTGAAAACGCGGGATTAACGTCAGTGATCTTCAGATCAGGTGTCATAGTAACGATTGCATGAGGATTCTCGTGAATAAATTTCGCAATCTCATCTTCGTATGCAACCTGATCCGAGACATCAAGGTACATCGCAACCATGCTGGCTACAATACCATTCGCATCCAGTATCGGGATATATGTGAAATCAAGCGTCTTAACCGCCCAGCCAAAATCAACAACCAACCTCCCTTTTGAAGGCTTTTTTGATATGATTATTTCTTTTAGAGATTGTCCATCCCTCTCCAGTATATTGAACTCCTGCAGATTCATAACGAGGAGTTTCTCTTTTGAAACCCGGGATAAATCCTGAAAAGCTGGATTGACAGAGAGAATATTACCGGATGTATCCATACTCACGATGGAAGCTGGGTTTTCAGAGATCAATGAATTCGATTCGTTGACCTTCTGGACGAGCTCGGTGAGATCAGCAAAGATATCATAAATCAGAATAACTTCACCATCAGCATCAAAGACCGGGACATATGAATATTGCATATTTTTGATCCCATTTGGAAAGTCAACGATGATCTTTCCGGAAACTGTATATTTAGTCCGAAGTGCATCCTGCACTGTCGGTCCATCCCGCTTTATGATCTTAAAATCACTCAGACCTTTTCCTATCCAGTCCTCTTTTTTATATCCAGATATCTGTGAAAATGCAGGATTTACATCCGCTATAGTCATATCAGGATTCAGAGTTATCATTGCGTATGGATTCTGCGAAATAAGAGTTTCATTCTCTTCGACTCTGACCTGCCCGGTCATATCAGTAATAGTGCACATCAGACATTGGTTGCCTTCGTACTCGATCTCACTGAGAGATACTTTGGCAGGAAACAACTTCCCTTTCAGAGTCAGGTGATCATAATAGAACGTGACCGATCCAGTTTCATGGGCTTTTTGGAGAAGTCTGACACATTCGGCATCGGAATCCTTGCCATTCCTCTGCTTTGGCGGAGAAAGAATGGCAGGTGGTTTTCCAACAATATCCGCTCGACTGGAAGCGTTAAAAATCTGGAGTGTTGCCTTGTTGCAGTCAACGAATACCCCTTTTGGATCAATAATCAACGTTGCCGATGGTATTGAATCGATGATCTTCTGAAGCGATGCAGTATCCTGAGAGCCGATAACGGCAGTATGTTTTTCAACCATGGTAGTCCCTGACTGGTTCTGCAAACCCACCCATGCAGAATGGAATGGTAATACGAATTTTTAAATTCCGTACGCATTTCCTGCTACAATAGAATGCGAACAAAGTATTTGTCAGAAATAATTTAAACCTCAATTATTTCCGGTATGCTCAGCATTCTAAATAGTACAAATCTATTCTTTTATCGGGAGAATAGTAATAAAGTTGGGTAATGGCGCCAATGCCAAAGTTTTTATATAATATTTTTGTGAGAAGTATAAAAAAAGAGGCCCAACCCGACACATATGAAGATCTGAATCATGGACAAGGTCAGACGAATTACTCTCATAGAAACTGACACAAAGTGCCATCTGGCAGACCATTGTTCAGGTACCTTCAGAGAACCTGTACATCCCTTTCGGAACAGTAGTTATCTCCTGGTTAATATGAATTTCTATACATGACCATGAATGCCTGAAAAAGATATTATTCAAAGCGGTATATGAAAAATCAGCAGATCAGTGTGTTATACTGTTGGATATCAGTCGCATGCCAGGAAAATGGGTAACCATATGGTTTCATGCAGAAACTTAAGTGAATCTCATTCAATAATTTCACTGAACAGGACTGGTATTGACATCTATTGCTCATTCTTCTGGTTTACCTTCTTAACCTGCATCCTCTCAAGCAGGGCGATGGCAGTTTCTTCAACATGAATTCCTCCTATGTTTGCGGTATCTGACAGGATAACCACACCGACCTTCATATCCGGATTCCATGCAATATCAGCCTGATGAGCGTTTGTCTCTCCTGCTTTTTTCAGGATGATCGTTCCGTCCCGGTTATGCAGGATATCCAGGAAGATCCCCTGCTCAAGAAGTGGAGGACCGGTTGAAGCAACTGCCAGGGGAGTATGGGTTTTTGCAATGGCACTTGACAGAGGTGTATCGATCAGTCCAAGTTCTGCTGCCAGGAACACCGCCATATCATCTGCATCAGAATGAATTCCTCCGGAAGAAGTCCAGAATTCGTTGAATCTGATGAGACGTGCCTCATCTGTCGGGTATGCATAGGCCCTGTATCCGGTTGCACGTCGGTCGAGATCATCAGACGACCATGATGCTCCGGTACTTGTCATCCCTAGTGGTTCTGTAATTTTTTCTGCCAGTAACCGGGAGTATGAAATATTCTCAGCCCGTGAGACTACATCCCCTGCTATTGCACCACCAAGGTTTGAATAGAGATACTGGTATCCTGGTGGGGCGAGAAGAGAACTGTTTGCAATCTCCCGGTACGTATCATCAGTTGTCATCGTCTGGAAATACTGCATTGAGTCTTCGATCTGATCAGCCTCTGAATCAGCCGGGTTTACCGCTGAAAACTTTTCAGGTGTCCTTGGAAGACCTGAACGATGAGTGACAAGATCGATTCCGGTAATCTCTACTCCTTCCTCCCCGGGAAGTGCATACTCATCACCGAGCCATGAATTCACAGGAGCAGAGAAATTGTACCCACCATTCATCTCCGAATCTGCCATAAGAAGTCCGGTCATCGTTTTGGATACCGAGCCAATATCAAAGAGTGTGGTATTATCAAGTATTTTTCCAGTTCTTGTATCTGGCCCTCCGTATGAGTACCAGGTATATCCATCCCGGTCCACAAGGACCACCACAATACCTCTGCTCATGTTGTAGGTTATGAAAGGATTGATGAATGAATCAACCTCGCTTTTAGAGAGGCTGGAGAACTGTCCGACAACAGAGGTCTTCCATACATCAGGAGAGGGAAGAGCAGTTGAATGAGAGATCAGAAGAAGGATACTGAGAATAATAACATACATCTGACCATTCATGGAACCCACCTTTTGTGATGAAGTACACTCCCACTCACATATAGGTATGGAAGAGGAACACATGAGATCCGGATTACAGATAAGCAAAAAACCAACACAGAAGATATAATCCGGGATTCGAAGACAGTGCTCACACATGATCAGCAGGAGGCAGTCAGCACTCTTATCAGTTCAATTAGTACAGAGTTCAGTTCTACACCATCATACCCTGCTGACAAGAGTCTATGGGAAAATCCGGCAGATATTATCCCTGCCATCAGGCACGTAGCCCGTCATATCGAGCAGGAATGGGCATTACACCAGTTTTCGGCTGGAACATTGAGAGATGGTATTGCAGCATGTTTCGGATATCGTGATTCCGGATTGAAAAACCTGGATTTTTCTGTCTAACTCTCCCATGACGGGAGGAACTGGAATTACATGCCAGACTTCAGAGCGTGATAGTTTGGCATGTATGATGAAGTGGTCAACCGGTTTACACAGGGCACAGATCAATAATAGAAGATCCCGAGCGTGAACAAAACTCAAAGATAAATACGACAGAATAGAACCTGAGTAGAACGATAATTTATCTCAATTTTTTCTGATTCTTGCAAAGGGAAGGATAAATCCTTCCCGGGGAGTGGTTTGCTGTTACATCGCATACATGTGAAAGTGGCATACCGTATATGAATAGGATGTCGCGGGAGTGTACCTCGTTCTGCTTCTGGTGGTGTTCATCAAATATCACTATCCTGGAGAAACAGGAATAATGAGATTATAAACGCGGTTACACAATATGCCAAATTCTCTTATTTTACTCAATCACAGGTATTTCCATGAGAGAGCACAGTATATCCGGGTCACTTGTATATAAGAAAGAAACAATCAGATAGTTGCATAAAACACCAGATCAGTAGTGATGAGAACGGAAGGTCAATAAAGACCGCCAGGACATCACATAATAGATGGGCAGACTCGGGCTGACTAATAAGGTAAAGGAAGGATTGTCCTTCCCCTGGATTGGATCGACTGTTCTTTCGGTTAGCGAATGAATCAGGTACCTGTCGCAAGAATATGTGATATAATCAAACCAGAAAGGTTGAAATGCATTAGTGGTGGATTGGATACTGGGGAGTTCTGGTTAACTGTATTACACATATAGGCTGGATAGTATGGTTATGATGCTTTGTTTCAGGTACTCTGGCTTCAAATTATTACTCAATCATGAGATTCTCATGGAAAGAGTACTCACATTCTCTCGTGTCAGTATTTAAGATCAAGAAGTCCTATCGGTTGAAAGGAACAACCAACTGATTTTTGGTGCGGGCAGACTGGTAGGAAGAGCATGAACCAATATATAATACAAAACCCCATCCGGATTTGAGTAACAATATTAGAAGACGTCACAACAATCCGGATGAAACCATACAGGGAGTAACTAAAGAAGGATATCTGTCCAGCTCTGAAAAAAGATAATAAGGGTATCCAGACACTTGTTGTGCTCAGGATCTGATGACCTGACGAATTCTCAGAGCCCGATCAAAGGCATCGAGTGCTTCGTGGTATTTTCCCAGACGACTCAGAACAACACCTTTGTTGTTCCATGCACTGGAGTACTCGGGATCAATCTGCAGAGCCTGATCATATGCCTCGATGGCCTCGTAATACTTTCCCAGACGACTCAAGGCTACACCTTTGTTGTTCCAGGTAACGCCCTTCTTTTCGTGTGATTTTGCTCCCTGCATGGAAGTCTTTTCAACCAGGGTATCAGCCTGCCCATCGGGCTTTATCGCCAGATCCTGCGAACACTCTTCAAGAGGTTTCGCTGATATTTTTTCAACAGAAGGGACGACAGATGTAGAAACCTTGTCTGATGAGTCATCACTCGCAGTCACAGTCTCAATTGATACATCTTCATCAGGAACATCTACAGGTTCCTGTACCTGACTGGCTGAATCTAAAGAGGATTTTGAAGAGGATTCTGATGGCTTATCAAAGATCTCCCTTTCTTCTTCTTCCCAGGGATCCAGATCATCTAGTGCTTTAATCTCAAATAGGGAGTTAAAATCTTCGATATCATCATCTGGATTATTTTTGCATATGTTGCGTGAGCGATTGAATAAGAATCCCATATCTGGAATAGAACTTGTCATTCCTATTATAAGCAAACACTACGCAAAGCAGATCAAATATCCTATAGAGTTGGTTCACCATTCGAACGAAGAAATAAGGTTTCCTATGATCCAGGATAATTGAGTAATCAGAGATTATGTCTCGAGGAATGTTTTTTTCTGCTGGTTCGTCATGTTTTTAAGTTTCCTGTACGTAATGTCCTTTGCAATACCACTCACCTGAATAACGATACCTTTCTCCTTTACCTGGGCAGCACCTTTATCATGGATCCATTTGAGCTTTCCTTCTTTGTTGAAGATACGATATTCAACATCATATTTGGGAATTTTCTCTGTTATCCATGCAGAAAAAGAATTAAGGACACGATTTTTATCATCCGGATGTATCCGGTCGGTCCAGATTCTGGGATCAGCATAGAGTTCATCTGATGAAATTCCCCAAATCTGTTCGAAAGAAGGATTTACATACAGAACACGTTCCGGGTTCAGGGATGTAAACCAGAAGACCTCATCGACGTGCTCTGCAAGCTGCTTAAACCGTTCTTCGCTCTCTTTCAGACGTAACTCGGACATTTTCCTTTTTGATATGTCAGAGATGAACGAGTAATAGTACTGGGGATTACCTCGATCATCAGTGACCAGATGAACAAAAAGTTCAACAGGAATGCGGGTCCCATCCTTTCTGATATACTCTTTCTCATACTGAATAGGTCTGCCTGTGCGGTGAAGTTTTTTGAGCATGGAGAGTTCATGCTCTTTCCATTCACTGGGAGTGAGATCACGTGCCCAGTCCAGAGTTGACAATTCTTCAGAGGTATATCCAAGCAATGCCTCAAATGAGGTATTACACATGCGAATCTGTCCATTGGGAAATGCAACCGCAAATGGATGAGAGGTATGTTCAACAAGATCAGCAAAAAAACTGATATTTTCTCTGCTGTGAATACGGATATTAGTATTATCAGGCTGACTGATCGGTATTATGACAATAAGCCAGACATGTGATCTTCGTTGAGGGTGGTAAACCATGTTTCCGGTACACCTGATCAACTTGCCAGTTATAGATTTATCATCCAGATGCACCTCACACGATCCGATCTCCCGGGAGTCTAGAATATGCATAAGAAATGCACCAAATCGGGAGTGGTCATCTTCAACAAGGAAGTTCTGAAACAGATGATCCAGTATCTGATCCTGCTTTTGGTGCAGAATTGTTGATACCTGATCATCAGACTCAATTATTATTCCCTTTTCATCAAGAGTCAGGTAGGCAAATGGTGCATGGTAATAGAGGTCCACATAATGCCGGAGTTCGGCCTCTATCTCCTTGATACTCTGCAGCAGATCTTCACCCCTGATCTCATGTTCATACAACCTGATGAGAAGATCATGATATGCATCATCCTTCTCATCTTTTGTATAAGCAGATTTTTTTTGGGATTGAAGACGTTGTTCTGCCCGCTTACGAAGATCAGCATCACTACAGATATTCAAGTCTGACGACATCCATTACCCACCCAGATACCTTCTGGGACTTACAATGGTAAGATGGTTTCTGTACGAAAGAGAGGATCCCATCTCCAGGATTTATATTAAAAAAAGAATAGATCAAGTTGTCATAGTGAGGAATGTGATAAAAAAATATCAGAATGTTGCCAGAATTACTCAGCAACAGCAACTAATACACGAAGATTGTTGGAAAGCCCTACAACGATACCGGTGCGGACCTTTCCATCGATGTAGCGGACAACAGGCTGATAAATACCCTTTGTAAGTTTCTTCTTCAGTTGGTAATATTCACTGGACTTTACCAACACTTCGTGAACATTCTCCGGTTTAATCAATTCAGGACTCATTATTTACATTTCTACACCGGATAATAAAAATATAGTCAAATGAGAGGACATAAAAACCCCAACGGTGTCCCGTTGGGGGCCCCAGGTAGGACTGGTGAAAAGGACTTTTTCATGCAAAAAGGAAGCCAAAAAACCTAATTTGTCCATCTGAACGATGACCATCGGAGTAGAACTGACCTATTGAAGATCAGTACCTACCATACTTCAATCAGGCCTTTGCTTGTACCAGTAATGGATCTCCCACCACCAGGAGTGACCATAAAAGTATTTTCTATTCCTACGAGACCTACATCAGGCACACCTTTCTTGGGTTCGAGGGCAAGAACCATCCCTTCCTGTAGTGGTTCGTCAAATCCTTCAGCAATTACCGGAAGTTCGTCTATCCACAGCCCGATTCCATGCCCAAGGAAATTCACCCTGTGTTTTCCAAATCCCATGAAATTTTCAAGAAAAGATGAATCAAGTTCATGTATTACATCCCGGTAGATCTCTGAGGGAACTGCACCAGGTACAAGGCGGGTAACAACCTCATCCTGAATCTCCACACATTTCATATGGACAGTTATGGCATCTTCAGGAATCGGGCCACCGAACATATAGGTCATCGTCTTGTCAGTCTGATATCCTTTGACCCCGCACCCGATATCGATATTTACCAGGTCTCCGGAGGTTAATCTTCTATCCCGACTTCCCATAAGGGGTGTTGACGGATGCAGGCCATAAATCCCGCCAGGGGAATTAATACAGGTAGGATATATTGAGTTGGTTCCAAACCCGATCTGCCCGAGCAGCATCTCGTTGAACATCCCGAACCTGATGATCCCCTGATGTCCCTTTTCTACCATCAGGGAGAAGAGTTCACAGGTCAGAGATGCTTCATCAATACCCTCTCTGAGCATCTCAGGTACGCAATCTTCAAGTACCTCGCGATGGATCTCTCCCGCCTGCTCCATCAGAGCGAGTTCATACGGACTCTTCACTGCCCTCACGGCCGAAACCTGATCATCGACCGATCTGATATCAGTAAAAGGAAGATATTTCTGAATTCGGTTGAGTTGGGCGAGAGTCATAATCCCGGTTTCGAGATATACTGTTGATGGGAGTTGACCCATCCCGGCAGCGATATCCCTGTAACTCCTCATCTTCCTGATATCCGGGAAAAGTGATTCATCAAGGGCTCGTTCATAACTCTGTCTGACCCAGAATACAGCATCGCTTCCCTGGAGAATGAGCAGGATGCCATCCTGCATAGTTCCGGTGAAATAATATAATGGAATTTTGCCTACGATAACCGCGATCTCCCAGTCCGGACAGGATATATCCATACGAGCCCGGAACCGGGTTAACCGGTCAGTAAGTTCGGTCAACGGGACCTTCATGCGGTATAGAATTGGGGTGATACTGACTTAACAGATACGAATCATGTATATTCTCCTATTCATCTCTTCCTATCCTGTACCTCCCTTCAGGTATGACCATCTCAAATCCGGCTCCCTTTCCTGGTACCCCGTTCTCAGTAATCATGTTTGATGTGATGGAAAGGATCTCTCTGATAAAAAAGAGCCCTATCCCGATATTTTTGCCTATTCCTCGTAAAAATCTTTCTTTCTCTTCAAAGGAGATACCTGATCCATTATTACCTTAGATCAGATGAAATCATCAGATTCAACGCGTCCAACAATGGTGATCCTGGTGATCAGACCGCCATGTCTCATAGATTTATCTATGAAATTTAAGAAGACCTTTTCCAGAAGCACGTCAGCAAATACGAATAGGGAATTGATATTGGTTACCAGACTGGTTGTCACATTTGCATCAGGATATAGGAAAAATATGATGTATACAAGTCAGGAGCTACATCTTCTCTTGTGCTGGCACCGGATATTTGGAATAATAAATCTGTTGATCAAGAGTAGATGTGAGTCTGTTCAGATACCGAGAGTCGAGCCATATGAGAGAATGCATCGTTCCCTGTGCTGGTCCCTCATAAGAATCGGTCAGGATGGGCTCACTTGGGATCAGAGCATCATGATCGCCAAGACTGATTATTCCAT
Source organism: uncultured Methanospirillum sp. (assembly GCF_963668475.1). Lineage (GTDB taxonomy): Archaea > Halobacteriota > Methanomicrobia > Methanomicrobiales > Methanospirillaceae > Methanospirillum. The sequence continues at coordinate 155,130 of NZ_OY764544.1, read as the reverse complement.
CAAGCCCGCTGATCCAAGGAACTCATAATGAGAATTCGTTGAAAGGTATGAATCCACGGGAGTCTCTACATATTTTTAGGAATCATTCCATCCTAAATACCCGCGAAGGAGATGATCCATGGCCTGGAGATCGGTAGCGATCTGTTGATAACGACTCTTTAAGATCTTGGATACCGGTTCATTTTCAAGAGTTTTGTATTATGAATCCAGATAAAAAACGCATAGCTGGCAAATAAAAGGATAATGAAAATAAAGCCAGTGGCTCTCACAATCAGAGACTTGATTCTGATATTCATCCCTACCACTATTCTTACAACACATCATTCGACATATAAAAATATGCCATACAATACTCCGGTCAGATTTTTCAGTAGATATTGGTGATCAATGAGAATGACTGATATGAGCGATATTTTTTAATTCGAAGAGAAAATTCAATTCACTACTATGGTCACATAAAATATCGGCGCTTTAGCCGCCTATCATATCCATGGAACTTAAGTTCTATGAAATATAATATAATAGTTGCGTTGTGTTACATATATTATAGGTGGTTTCTATGGACTCTCAGGCATTGTCAAAAATACTTACTCATCTGAAAAATGGAACCCTATCAGATGAACTTATCTTGCAGAGCACTTTGACAGATGATCCGGTCCTCACCGAAAAGATTCATGACCTTAAATGCGAGTTTGAAGCAAGAGAACAGACCTGTAAAAGGATGGAGGCGGTCTTTGGATCAAGTCCGCAACCGATTATCATCACCGATGATCAATACAAAATACTATCAGTAAATCCCTCATTTATCACTATGAGTGGTCTCTCTGAAGGAGATCTGATAAATCGGCCACTCAGTGAAGCGATACCATCCATTTATCAGACTGCAGTATCAGAGGTCCCGGGTCAGGATTCTGATGGCTCCGGATTTATCGCCATAGACTTTCCTGCAGGTAGAAAAGTCCTTGATCAATATACCAATAGGGTTCCCTGTGAGAAGGATCAGGTTAATGAGATCATCCTGATCTTCAAGGATATTACCATCCGGGTTTCAGCACAGGATGAGGCAGAGCAGATAAGACAGAAACTGCTTCACGACTATGGCGAACGGGTAAAAGAGCAGAAATTGTTCTATTCAACTGCATCACTCATTCAGGATGATTCACGTCCTGCTGATGAAGTTCTACTAGATATTGTCCAGTTGATTCCTCCAGGATGGCAGTATCCTGATATCACAGCCGCTTCTATCAGGTATGATTCTGCAATGTACTCAACTGAGAATTATATCGAAACCCCATGGATCCAAAGGGCACAATTCAGGACTCAGCACGGGGTTGACGGTTCAATATCGGTAGTATACCTACAGGAATGTCCATCTGAACATGAAGGGCCGTTCCTCCTTGAAGAGCGGAATCTCATTAACTCGCTCGCAGAGATGCTCAAAACATTTCTTGACAGGAAAGAGAATGAGCAGGAACTGGCAACCCGGATGCATGATCTCGGTGAGAGAGTGAAAGAGCAGAAACTCTTCTACTCAACCGCATCGCTCATCCAAGATGATAGTAAGGATGTTCCGGAAGTACTCCAGAAAATTTCTGAACTGATACCTCCGGGATGGCAGTACCCGGAAATCACCGCTGCACAGATTACATATGGAGGAAATGTCGCAAAATCACCAACCTACCAGGAGACACGATGGAAACAGGAAGCAAAGTTCAAGACCAAATCTGGAGGAGAAGGTGTCATCTCGGTGGTATACCTTTCAGAGCAGAAACATGAGTATGAAGGGCCATTCCTCCTGGAAGAACGAAATCTAATCAACTCGCTTGTCGAGATGCTAAAAACATTCATCGACAGGAAAGAGAATGAGCAGTTGCTTGCAATCAGGATGCATGATCTCGGTGAGAGAGTTAAAGAGCAGAAACTTTTCTACTCAACCGCATCGCTCATCCAGGATGACACAAAAGATGTCCCTGAAGTACTTCAGAAGATTGCAGAACTTATTCCCCCGGGATGGCAGTACCCTGAGATCACGGCAGCACAGATAACATACAGGGGAAATGTCGTAAATACAACATCCTATGTTGATACCAGGTGGAAGCAGGATGCAAGATTCATAACCCGGTCTGGAGAGGAGGGCATTATCTCTGTCGTGTACCTTAAAGAGTGTCCTGAGGAACATGAAGGACCATTCCTCCTTGAAGAGCGGAATCTCATTAACTCGCTCGCAGAGATGCTCAAGACGTTTATAGATCGCAAAGAGAACGAACAAGAGCTGGCAACCCGGATGCATGATCTCGGAGAAAGAGTGAAAGAGCAGAAACTCTTTTACTCAACTGCTTCACTCATCCAGGACGACAACAAAGATACCCTTCAGGTTCTGCATGAAATAGCAGAATTGATCCCTCCAGGATGGCAATATCCCGAGATCACCGCTGCTCAGATCTCTTATGCCGGGAAATTTGCAAAGACTTCCAATTATCAGGAGACACGATGGAAACAGGAAGCAACGTTCAGGACAAAAGGAGGCACAGAAGGAGTAATCTCAATTGTCTATCTCAAAGACTCTCCTGAGGAGCATGAAGGGCCATTTCTTCTCGAAGAACGAAATCTCATCAATTCGCTTGCAGAAATGCTCAAAACATATCTAGACCGCAAGGAAGGCGAGCAGGAATTAGCAGAACTGGAGCACCTTAATAATACTATTGTGCAGCAACTCCCTATGCCAATTCTGCTGGTGGATGAGGAACAACACATCCGTGTCACCAATGATTCATACATCAGCCTTACCGGGTTCACCAGGGAGCAGCTCATCGGAACAAACCCCTGTGGAATAAAGGTTATTGAACACTCAGGAACCGGTCTGCGTGAACTGATCACCCATCAGAAACCCACGTACGGTGAACTTACAATTCAATTCCCTATCGGCTTGCGAACACTTGAGCAATATGGGATCCCAATCCATAACAGGTCCGGAACACTGGAAAACTTCCTGATAGTGTACAACGACATCACTACAAGAAAGGAGAAAGAACAGGAGGTCGCCCGCCTGCTTGACGATGCCAGGGGGAAATCTGAAGCCCTTGCCAAAAGTGCCGAAGAACTCGAAGATGCCATGGCAAAGATGGCTGTCGGAGATCTTACCAGGATTACATCATCCTCAATAGATGATCCGCTTGCACGGATCAAGGAAGACTACAATACAGCCCTGACCGCTATCAATACAGTATTATCAGAACTTGAGGGATCAATAACGAGTCTTTCAGACACAGCAGGTCAGACGTTGACCAGGACCGATGCCATCAGAGCAATAATTACCAGTGTTTTTGATCGTGTTCAGGGTTCTACTTCAGGTGCCAGAGAACAGATGAATCAGACTCTTCACATGTCTGAAGAGGTAAAGACCCTCTCATTATCAGTTGGTGAGATCGGCACAACGGTCGAGAGCCTTATGGGACAGGCAGAGCTCGCATCAAAGCAGGGAGAAGATGCGAAACGTCTTGGTGGAGAAGCTGAACAAAAGATGTCAGCTGTCGGAGAGATCAGTGCGAAGAGCATGGATCAGATCACTGAACTGAACACCCGGATGCTTGAGATCAATAAGATCGTCAGGATGATTTCTGATATATCAAGTCAGACGAACCTCCTCGCTCTCAATGCCGCAATAGAGGCCGCCCGGGCAGGTGAGCATGGACGTGGGTTCGCTGTTGTTGCACAGGAGGTCAAGAACCTTGCCGGGCAGTCAAAGGTCGCAACCGGACAGATTGAGGAACTCATCCACTCGATACAGAAAAGTTCTGGTGAGACTGTTGAATCCATTCAGCTCCAGTATACCGAGATTCAATCAGGTATCGACAGTGTAAGCCAGACGATCAGTGCTCTTGGCAGTATTACACAGGTGGTCGGAGAGATCACTGATGAGATGGCAAAGATAACCCGGGCAACCAGCGAGGAGCGTGAACTCATGGAGCAGGTTATGAAGGGTATCGATATGCTCAGCAGTGAGAGTTCTGAAAACCTGGAACGGATGGTTGAGGTCTCTGCAAGCGTGGAAGAAGCAAGTACATCTACTTCAGAGATTGCTCATTCATCCCATGATATTGCAGACCTTGCCAGTCGGTTGAGAGTTCAGGCAGACAGGTTCAAACTTCAGAAGAAGTGATTGAGGTAATCTTCCCGATTTCCCCTTATCGGACACAAGAATTATAGACTATCAATCCATACATTCGATAATGCACAGATCTATTTGGTCTCTCTTAATTATCGCAGTATTTTTGATATGTATGGGTGTTCTTCCAGCCAGTGCTGCAGATACCCTCTCCGGTGACGATACAAAGTTCATCACCGATATAACAAAGGAAGGGCTCCCGTTACTGAGCTCAATTCCGGACATCATGAAGGACGGATTCTTCAACGGCAACGAGTCCACGCTACAGACGGTGAACAAAGAGCAGATAGAAAAAATTGATGCTTTTGTAAAAAAGATCAACGAGTATAAACTCTCAGAGAAGGTTACCCCGGTCAGGAGCCAGTTCATCAACTCAACAGAGATCTTTAAGACAGATCTGACCGAGTATTCAACCCTCACCAACTCATGCGGTTCATGTGTTACCAAGATAAATGAGATGTACCCGAAACTTCTTGAAGAAGCAAACAAGACCGGCACTCTTGCCAGCAAGTTCGATTAAAAAAAATTATTCCGTAAATTCGATTCCTTTTTTTTAAAAAACATGATCTGATAACCTCAGATCACGGCTTATCATTCTTATCATTCAAGTTGGCGTGTCAGGGATTTGATAGCCTCTTCGTATGAAGAGATATCAGGTTTTAAGATAACAACAGGAATATCAACGATCCGCTCGATAAGGGCAGCCAGGATTGGAGCACAGATAAGTCCTGCTGCTCCCTCTTTTTCTGCCCGGACAGCAGCTACGATGCAATCTTCCATGGTGTGAGCCGGATATCCTTTGATCCGATATTTCTTCCCGTCAAGAGAGATCGTCTGATTGCCAATCTCATCAAGCAGGAACTTGGCAGCTATGATCGCAATTGTATCCTGGTCAAATGGCTCAAGCGCCTGGACGATCGCACGCACTGTGGAGAGGCGGGGGTCACGTTCACCTGATGTGATCTTGTAGATTGTTGCAACGGGGATTTTCGCAAGTTCTGCTAGCTCTTTCAGGCTTATCTGTTTCCTATCCAGTGCCTCTTCAAGTGCCTGTTTAAACTCCTGTCTGAAGATTGCCCGAGAGAACATACAATACAATTGTATTATTTATAGATATAATGTTTGTATTAAGCGCCACATTTTCTTAAAAGTAGGCAAAAGCATCTTATTGTTAGTAGTTCTATCTTCCCCTATATGCCTGAAGATATCATTCATGAGATAACCATCCTATCTGGTACAAATAGAAATGGAGTATCTGAGGGATTTGATGAGATTCGAATAAAACCAGGGGATACAATCTCCATCGTTGGCCCGACCGGATCAGGAAAGAGTGCCCTCATCAATGATATCGAGATATTTGCCAGCAGGGACACAGTCACCGGCAGGCAGATTCTGGTGAACGGAGAGGTGCCTCCTGAACATTTCATCAGGGATCCTGCAAGAAAGCCGGTGGCAATGATAACCCAGAATACACGATGCCTCTGTGATCTCACTGTTGAAGAATTCCTTCTTATGCATACAAAGTCACGGGGATATCAGGGTCAGGATCTGATAGATGAGACGGTTTCACTTGCAAACCAGTTTACCGGGGAGGCTATTCGCCGGAAGGTCAGGATGACACAGCTCTCTGGAGGGCAGACCCGCTCACTCATGGTTGCTGATGCTATTCTCATCTCAAATACCCCGATTATTTTGCTCGATGAAGTGGAGAATGCAGGAATTTTTAAAGACCGGGTTATTGACGCACTACGCCAGTACCACAAGGCTCTGCTCTTTGTAACCCATGATCCTCTTGTTTCTCTCCTCTCTGACCGCCGGATCGTTATGCAGGATGGTGCAGTCGTAAAAGTTATCACTCCGAATGGATCAGAGCAGTCAGCTCTCAAGCAGATGCTTGCGTACGACGCTGCAATCGCCCGTGTCAGGGAGATGATCAGGGCAGGCGAATTGATCACGAATGCGGTTCCGGCCTGATCTGATGCGGTTTATCATAGTAGCCGGGCCTCCTTCTACAGGGAAGACTGCAGTTATCAGACAGATCATAAGATCAATGCCCGAGCAGCGGTTCGCATACCTGAAGATCGATGTTGTAATCGCAACAGAGGATGAGGAACTCGCTGCCGAGTTCAACATTCCGACAAAGAAAGTATACTCCGGAGACCTCTGTCCAGATCATGCAGGAATCATGGTGATGGATGACGCTATCACCTGGGCAGCAGAACAGAACGCAGATTTTCTGATCGTAGAGAGTGCCGGGCTCTGTCTTCGCTGCACACCATATACCACCCAGTCACTCGGCATCGTTGTCCTGTCGGCTGTATCAGGAATTCATTCTCCAGTCAAGATGGCCCCGATGATAGCACTCGCTGATATTGCTGTGGTCACACGAATCGATCTTGTGACCCAGGCCGAAAAAGAGGTCTTCAGAGAGAAGATAAAAGGGATTAGTAACGGGATCGAGATCGTTGAGACGAATGCCATCCAAGGGACCGGGCTTCGGTTCCTGATCAGGGCGATCAGTGAAGGGCCGGAGGTGACGGATTCAAAATCTATCACACTCAGGGGGATACCTCCACTCGGTGTCTGTACGGTATGTATAGGAAAGACATCTATCGGCTGGCAGAACCACTTCGGCGTTATCAGGAAACTTGACGGAGCTGATTACCTCTTCAGAGGTGAGTAATCTGACAGGAAAATCAGACCAGGGAGGAAAGCTGACTACAAAACCTTCAATCTGGACTCCACCCGGTCGTGACTGCGGGGCATGCGGACACAAATCCTGTACGGCATTTATGGATGAGATCTCAGCCGGTACAGCAAGAATGGTCGACTGTCCCTTTTATCAAACAGATTCTTCATCCGGTTCTTCACCAGACTACCAACAACAAAACATCAGCAGCGTTCCTCCTTCACGGAATCTGGACCAGATTCCAGATACAGATATTCTTGGAAATCCGCTAGATTTTATCCTTCTCCCGCTCCCGGGTGAATTTTCAGCACGAAAATTTCTGCTTCCCTTCAGGCCGGATATGGTTGAACGGTGGGAGATCAAGTCAGGCGACATCATCACCGGAAGACCGATGGGAGCAGGTTGCCCTGTGCAGCATGTAGTGCAGGTCATCACGGCAAGTAAAGTCTCCGGACTTATTACCGGCCATGTAGTCGGACCTGCATATTCACGGGGACGTGAGGTAAAAGATCTGGAAGCATATCATATGATAGGGTTTGAAGGAATCGCCATCCCTTCAAGGAATGAGCCGGTATTTGGAAAGAGAATGCGGTTTCTTCCAGGTTTCTGCATGATGAATATCGGGCATACAGGTGTCGTGAATATGGTCATGGGCACAAAGAACGGGCTCCATGTACGGGTAGAGGATATCAGGATTCAATGACCAGGCTGGACGAGATCCGAGAACGGATCAGGAACAAATGTGCTGTGGTTCTCACTGCAAGTGAGTTCAAGAAGCAGGTCGATGAAAGGGAACCTGATAAACTTCTCAGGGATGTGGATGTTGTTACTTGTGGAACATGTGGGGTTATGTCAGGCACCTATGCTGTCCTTTCAGTTCCCGTTTCCCCTCCTGGAACATTTCTTCGTGCTGACACCGTAACCCTGAATGGTGTTCCGGCAATTCCTGGACCATGCCCAAATGAACGTCTCGGGCTGGTTGATCTCATCGTGTACGGAACGGCACATGCTCCTCCAACCTATGGAGGAGGACACCTCTTCAGGGACATCATCGCTGATCAGGAACTCCATGTTGAAGTTACTGCAGAAGGTAGACCATATCAGGCCGATATTTCAGGCCATGATCTGCCCCATGCACGGCTCTTTACCACCCGAAGTGCTTTTAAAAACTATACAGCGATCATCAACAGATCTGAAAAACCGGTGAGTACAATCTTCTCAGCAAATCCACTAGCTGGAAAGAGCAATGAGGCGACGGTTTCCGGATGTGGTGAAATAAATCCAATAGAAAATGATCCAACACTGCGGTTCCTCTCATCCGGAACACCCATTCTGGTCAATGGAGGAGTTGGATATGTTATCGGCCAGGGAACCCGGAGCAGTAATATGCGTCCAAACATTGCGGTTCATGGAGAGATGGCTGCCATGGATCCTGATTATTGCGGCGGATTTCTCACATCTGCCGGACCGGAATGCCTGACAAGTATCGGTACAGCGATTCCCCTTGTTGATGAATCAGTTATCTCCTCACTTCTGATCAGAGATGCCACTATCGCGATGCCGGTAATGGACATCGCTGATAGGCAGCAGATATCATGCAGTTCGTACGATCGGGTCTGGAGCGGAACTGCACGGACCATCAGATATGATCCAGCCGGATGTATCAGATGTGACCCATGTCTAGTAAAAAAATCCTGTCCTGTTGATGCCATCAGGGAATCAGGAGAGATCAGTCATGCACGTTGCTTTACCTGCGGTACATGTGTGCACCTCTGCAGGGGAACGGTATACACGGGAGACTTCGGTTCACTCGCTCTCCCTGAAGGAAATATTCCGATTGTGCTTCGGCAATCTGACCGACAGAGGGGCGAAAAGATCTGCAGACAGATGAAGAAATTGATTCAAAAAGGAGAGTTCTGGTTATGACTTCAAGATATCAGTTATTCTGCCCGGTATGTGGTATGAGGTTTCCTGATACATATCAGCTGACCTGTCCGTCGGGTTGCTCAGGGCTTATCAGGGCTGAATACACGACGTCGCAATTGGTTATCCGCGATCTTCCAGGTTTATTCAGATTTGCTGACTGGCTTCCGGTTGATGGTAATCTCCCTACCCGGTCTGGTCCTATCTGCTACAAAAGTTCAGGTCTAGCACGTGAACTTGGTCTGACGGATCTATGGATAGCCTTTGCCGGGTACTGGCCAGAACGTAACGCATATGTCACCAGTGGATCATTCAAGGAGTTCGAGGCTTTGCCAACCATGGTGCGGCTGGCAGAAAGGGCCGAAGGTGTGATCCTTGTTGCATCGGCCGGTAATACTGGAAGGGCATTTGCCGAGGTGTCAACTAAGACCGGAAAACCAGTAATCGTTGTTGTTCCGGCAAAAGCCAGAGATAGGATATGGACTAGTACACCAGCAGATGATCTCCTCCTCATAACTGTTGATGGCGATTATACAGACGCCATTAACCTGGGTAACATGATTTGCACACTTCCCGGAGTATATCCGGAGGGCGGTGCAAAAAATGTTGCACGCCGGGATGGGATGGGTACTATGATGCTCGAAGGGACAGTGACCATGGATCACCTTCCTGATTGGTACGTTCAGGCTGTTGGAAGCGGAACCGGAGGAATTGCAGCATGGGAAGCCTCAATGAGGCTGGTTGAAGATGGCCGATTCGGATCACACCTTCCACGTCTGCTGTTAATCCAGAACGAGCCATTTATTCCGATGGCGAATGCGTATCAGGCTGGACGCCGGGAAATTATTGCTGATGATATGAAAGATCCAAAAGATGCAATATCCCAGGTATACGCAGATGTACTCACCAACCGTGTACCCCCATATGGAATCTCCGGAGGTGTTTTCGATGCCCTGACTGCAACAGACGGGCTGATGGCCACAGCAACAACAGAAGAAGCAAAAGCCGCTGGAGGGCATTTCAAAGATCTGGAGGGTATTGACCTTGATCCCGCAGCTGCAGTCTGTGTTGCTGGACTTATCAGGGCCGTGCAATCAGGAGTAATGAGGAAAGACGAGAGTATTCTTCTGGCTATTACAGGTGGAGGATACGAGAGAATCCATAGCGAAATGAAGACCTACGTTCATATACCTGATCTCGAAGTTACTCAGAATACCGAGAGCGAAAAAGTTATCCAGTTCGTGAAAGAGTGGGTGAACAGATATGTATGAGGAACAGGTTGCCCGGATTTTGCACACCGAAGGGATTGAGTATGTCGTCTCTCTCCCATGCGACAGGACAAAAGATCTTTGTATGGTACTTGAGGATGAGTTCAGGTACATTACCATCTCACGTGAAGAAGATGGAGTTGGTGTCTGTTCTGGTATCTCTCTCATGAATGCACGATGCATCCTTCAGATGCAGAGTTCAGGACTTGGTAATTCTCTCAATGCTCTTCTGACGCTGCCAGCGTTATATGGTCTTCCTCTCCCCATTCTTGCAAGCTGGCGGGGATACTATCAGGAGAAGATTGCAGCTCAGATCCCGTTTAACGAAAAGATTCCAGACCTTCTTGATCTCTATGGGATCGCGTATACACGAATTCTCACACCAGAAGACATCCACAAGATCAAAGATGTGATTAATGATGCATATGAGAAACGTCGGCCCCACGTTGCCCTGATATCTCCACAGGTCTGGGAGGGAGATGCCCCTGCTAAACGATGCCAGTTTCAACCACGAGAACGGCGAACATCCTTAACCTACACCGGTGAATTCAAAAAGCCGGAGATGAAGCGGGCAGATGCTATCAACACGATAGCAGAACTATTACAAAATGAGTTTGTTGTTTCAAACATCGGAGTCCCATCAAAGGAACTCTATGCTGCCCGGGATCGTGACAGAAATTTCTACATGCTTGGATCATACACCCAGGCGACACCAATCGGTCTCGGAATTTCCCTGGTAACCAGCGATCAGGTCATTGTACTTGATGGTGACGGTAGCCTGCTCGGAACTGCCATCCTCCCAGTTGTAACTGCCACAAATCCGAAAAATCTAACCATCGTGTGCCTTGACAACGGGGTATATGGAAGTACCGGAGACCAGTGCTCACCTGCATATCAGACGATTGATCTCGAACTAATTGCGAAGGCTAATGGAATTATTCATACAATAAAAGTACATTCAGCAGAAGAACTCAAAGCTGCCTGGAGTAGTCTTCCGGAGGGGCCCCGGTTTATTCACGTGGTTATTGAACCAGGCAATAGTACTGCACCAAATATTTCCCTCTCACCCCATGATATCAGGAACCGGTTTTCAACGGGATAGTTTGGATCTTATTAGGTGCAGAAATAAAGAAGTAAAATAGGTTTTTTCAGAATACAATTAATGAGGCGGCTGCAGTCTGTATATTTGCAGATGATGCCTCAACACTCTTTGACTCTGCCCTGATGAAGTACTTTCCAGGAGTTGTACCAGTAGTTTCCCATGAGATTATACCTTTTCCGGTTTGATTAAGCCTGATCTGCCCGTAAGAAGTAGTCCCCTGATAGACAGAATCAGTTGGGATGAGAGATTTCAGGGAGATTCCCTCACCTTCCCCGGAGGGAATATACGCCCCTATCTGGTAGGGACCGGTTGGATAATCTCTCATTATGTCACTCTGATTACCTTCAAAAAACGGGATGATCGGATTATCTGAATCTGCGACATTCTCCGGGACAACAATCCAGATATAAACATCTTCTCCGGGTTTCCCGGAGATTACAGATACAAATGGTTTTCCCACCTTTACTGTTACCGGGTTTGTACTGATGGTAAGGAGATCTTGTGTTCCAGAGGGGCTGAATTCAAATAATGCCTGAGTTTTGTTATAGAAGTCGATCAGCGGCCTGTTCAGCAACGAGTACTTCTCACCTGATGAAGATGAATCAGTGGTTGTAGCAGAACTGGCTGATGTCAAAGATACAGGAGTTCCTGTAGCCTGCAGAGGAACAGAAGTAGATGATTGAGAATATTCAGTACCAGATGCCTGCTCACTGGTCTGATTGGAAGTTACGGTATTCATGGAAGCGGCTCTCTGCCCTTCAGACACAGAGATATAATTCTTCTCCTCCTTTGAACTGGTACTTCCTTCTTTACTGATCGAGAGTGAGACCGGATAAGTTCCAGGTTTTGTATAGATGTGAACCGGATTCTGAACAGAATCTGTATCTCCGTCTCCAAATTCCCATTTCCATGCAGTTGGATCTCCACTAGAGAGATCAGTGAACTGGACCTGAAGTGGTGTTGTGCCGGATCGTGTACTGACCTTGAAATCTGCCATAAAGGATGGTTTTATTCCAGGTACTACAGGAATCGATGAGTAAAAGGGATTATTCACCACAAAAATGGCATCAGGGAGAGTACTGGTATCTGAACCGGATTCATCAAAAACGGTCATTGAAACCGTGTATTTCCCAGGCTGGAGGTAAGTGTGTATAATTTGTCTTCCTTCTCCAGTTGAACCGTCACCAAAGTCCCAACGCCAGTCCGATGGAGCCCCGGAAGAGGAATCGACAAAGAACACCGTAAGCGGGGCCTGTCCCTGAACAGGTTTCATCATAAACTGTGCATTCAATGCTGAAACCTGCCCAGTTATACTGATCAGAAATCCAAGCAGGACAATCATCAGTACTTCCAGACTACAAAACCTGTTCATAGTGATACCATCCATGAGATACGATTGTAGTGAGTTGTGAATTATTTAAACATATCTAAATCAGGAGAAAAGATCTACAAATATTCGATTATAATAATAAATTTCTAATTATATCACAAAAACATTGGAGTTTGAATAATAGATATAGGCATCCTGCATATGCTCATTATTTACGGCACTGTTAAATACTCACCAGCGAATATCCCCTCTTCATACGAGGGAGGATGAAGTATGAGAACAGATAGTATCAGAAAATTAATGCCATTAATTGGTCTTTTTTTACTAATTGTCACAGCATCGTCTTTGATATCAGCCGAGACCCTTACAGATCTGGTCAAGGGGGATCATCCCGGCATATCTGATACTGATGCACCACTCACCATATCTCAGTCAGGCACATCTGTATCTGGTATTTCTTCTAGCAAAGTGGTCTCGTATACACCTTCAGATGGTAATGATCCTTCTATCAGTACTTCTGTACCTCCACGAATTCAGGAACAACCACCTGAACGCTGGATCAGAGACACAAAAACCGGTCTGTATTATGACCCGGTATCACGAACATACTGGAGATACGATTCGGTCATCAGGAAATTCTACTGTAAAGATAAGGAATGGTATCTGGTTACCCGTTTTTCTGACATACAACCAGCACGGATTGTTGCGCAATATTACTATGATCCCCGATCCATAAGCCTCATCGATATGGAAACCGGGCAATCCATCAATCCCAGTACAATGGAGGCCATTCAACCTACACAGACCCAGACTCCGGCCAGGACAATAAAACCTACTTATACGAAAACTCCTATACCCCAGGAGACTGACGAGACAGGAATCAGCGGTTCAGACTCTGGTGCACTCAATAATGATCCCTGCCTTGTTACCTGCCAGGATTGTCCAGACGGATACTGTCGTGACTGTAACCACAACCAGATCTGCGATGAGATAGAATCTGGTACTTCGGGAACAACGTCGACCGGGGGCCAGAGTGAAAATCCTCAGGGTCTGGTACAACCGGTACCAAGTGTTACCAGCCATCAGAGTGGCCAGAGTGAAGCACCCCAGCCCATTGTCCAGCCAACACAGACGCCTGTTTCTCAGGGCGGAATCAGCGAAACAGCACAGGCACCTATCCTGGCAATGAAGATGGGATCAACCTGGACCAATGAGAACACCGATGCTGTGATGAACAATCCAACGTCACCCACTCTGATAACTTTTGACTCAGATGTTCAGATTCTGTCCATCTCCACATATCACTGGAATAACGGCCAGGGTGTCTCCGCTCCGGGAACCATCGGGGTCAAGGGTTCAGATGGAACAATGTACGGACCCTGGCAGGCCACCGGTGAAAAGGGAACAGACGGAGTGCCGAATACCAGATGGACTGCCATTCCTGAAACTTCTGGTAATGAGAAACCGATTTTTAAGAAAGGATCTTACACGGTTATTGATTCAGACCAAAGTACCTGGTCTGCCAATACAAATTCAAAGAATCAAGGGTTCTGTACGGTGGAATATATTAATGCGATAAAAACCAGTTCGCTCTCAGATCTTTCTGATTCATCCATAAAACCCCTGGATCTGAAAAACTCCAAGATAGGAGATCTAACATCATGACCATCTCTTTGGTATCCTTACAACAAGGTTACCTGAAAAAGATCTGGCTTATCATACTCATCATCTGCATTCTCTACATTATCTCTCCGGTCTCCGCAATCGGGAGTGTCACAACTGCCGGAGATGAGATCCTGAAGACCGACCAGTTGAGAAATCTTACCGGAGGAGATGGACAAGGGATCAGAGTAGGTGTCATCTCAAACGGGGTGAAACATCTTGCAGATGCCCAGAAGACCGGCGATCTCTCTGCTGATGTCCATGTTCTGAAAACCGGTAAGATGGATGAAGGAACAGCAATGCTCGAGATCATTCATGACCTGGCACCAAACGCTTCGCTCTATTATGCAGATTCAGGTGATAATGATCTCAGTTTTTCAGAAGCTATTGACAGTCTTGTAGCGGCTGGATGCAACATTATTGTTGATGATGTCGGACTCCTTGAGATTCCGTACTTTGAAGACGGACGTAGTGCAGTTCATCTGAAAGAGATCCTCCTTCAACATCCAGACCTGCTCTTTGTTTCTGCAGCTGGAAACAATGGGCAACTGCATTACCAGGGGATGTTCACCGATGCAGGTGGTGGTTTCAACTCGTTCAATGGATCTCCGGGCATTCCGGTTGATATGAACTCAGGCGGTTTTATGGGAACTATCCTTGAATGGGATGATTCGTATGAGCAGCGTCAAAACCCGTACAGTCTGTATCTTTATGATCGCCAGACAGGAGCAGAGATCGCGGTAAGTGAACGAACGGAGAGTGGAGAAAAACGTTCACTTGAAAAATTATATTATCAGTACATCGGAGACAAACCACTGAAGGCTGAGATCAGGGTAAAAAAGACAGAAGAGGCAGAACCGAAGCTTCTTGAACTGATTCTGAAGATCGACAAGAATCTGGTTTCCATTCCAGAGGGATACATGATTTCATCAGATTCTATCATCGGCCAGGCAGCAGTGGATGAGGTGATATCTGTAGCAGCGGTTCCTGCAGTTCAGTCTCCGACTATTGAAAAATTTTCATCACAGGGCGAGGTTACCATTGCGTATCCAACACAGATAGAGCGAAAGAAGCCTGATATTTCAGGGCTCAACTCTATCGAAGTTTCAGGAGCCGGAAAATTTCCTTCACCATTTACCGGAACCAGTGCAGCAGCTCCCCATATCGCCGGCTTATTAGCCCTTGTATGGAGCCTGTTTCCCCAGACACCCGGGGAACGTATGAAGGAAGCCATGTTCCAGACTGCGACTCCATTCGATCAGCAGGGATGGAGCCCTGTGTACGGGTACGGCCTTCCAAATGCAGTAAAGATGTATGAATATCTGCATAACACTTCGGCAAACCAAACCCAACAACAGACAATCACACCAACACCGACTCGGACAACGGTCCCCACTCCTACGCAACCACCAGTTGAAGAAACAGGAACCTCCTCTGTAATCACAGGTTCTGTTGAAATAACAGAGCCTGGTGAATATACCCTTGGATCAGATATTCTTGACTCTTCAGAAACCATCATCAGGATATCCTCTTCTGATGTCACGCTGGATGGAACAGATCACCAGATCGAAGGATTTGCGGTACAGTTCGGACTTGAATCTCCCCCCCTTCAACGTGGAATTGTGATTGAATCCCCTGATCAGAGCAGGCTTAAGAATATAACCATAAAGAATCTCGCCGTGATGGGAACATATGTGGGAATTTCAGCCAGAAATACCGATGGTCTGGTGATAGATTCCTGTCGTTTACCCTATAATACCATCGGGATGATCCTGTCAGGGGTATCGCATGCAGATGTAAAAAAGAACACAATTAACGGGAATGCACAGTATGGCCTTGTGATGGATCAAGGAACCAGCGACTCAGTCATTAGCACAAACGATCTAAAGAAAAACCTCATCGGTATGGTTCTGGACAAAGTGTCTAATAACCGGATATCCGGCAATTCTGTAATTCTCAGTCACCAGGAAGGTATTCTGCTTAAGGGAGGATCCACATCAAATATTATCGAGAAAAATGGATGTTCAGGTAATGGAAATGGTGGGATTGTTCTGAAATCCTCACTGAAAAATTCGATCAACAACAATATCTGTGAACAGAACTCACCACCAGGAATTTACCTGGAAGAGAGTTCAGAGAACCTGATATCTGATAATACTCTGACTGGAAATCTCCGAGGATTGAATCTCTATTATTCAGACACAAACACGATTACCAATAATTCTGTACTATCGAACAAGATCAGCGGTATCATGTTCCAGCCATCGGGACGCAATATCGTAAGTCAGAACAGAATTGCAGGAAATACTGGTGAAGGTATCCTCATTTCTGGCAGTGTCACACCTGAAAAAGTGAATCTTATTTCAGACAACTATCTTGAGAATGAGAATAATGTGAACATCCAGGAGGGTGCTAATCCTAATTATGCCTGGAACGGTGAAAAATCCCAGGGTACAAACATAGTTGGTGGACCGTATACCGGCGGAAATGTCTGGGCTTTGGCTGATGGGAAAGGATTCTCGCAGACCTGTCCTGACATTGACGGGGACGGGTTATGTGATGCTGCCTATTCAGTGTTACCGGGAGTTACAGATGAGTTGCCATTGAAATATTCCGGTTCGTCCATCATACCGGACAGTCCGGTGAGTTCAGGATCCACTATCAGGCCTCCAGATCCAGAGGATCTCCTTACTGAGGGCCTCTCTCTCTTTGGTAAGGGAAAATACGAAGAAGCGGTGGCATTGATGGACAAGGCCATTGATACGTCTCCGACAAATTTCCAGGCATGGAGACTAAAGGTTCTCTCTCTTTCAAAAATGAAAAAGAGTGATGAATCGATTGCTACTGCCAATGAGGCTTTGAGTCTTTATCCTGAATCTATCATCCTGTGGTACACTCTCGGTGACATCTATCTGCTTGACCTCGCCGAGTACCAAAAGGCTATTTCAGCGTACCAGAAAGCTCTCGCGATTGACAAAGATGATACACACAGCCTGACTAACCTGGCTTTTGCAATGGATAAATCGGGTAGGAGTGATGAGGCACTGAAACTTTATCTCCAGGCCATCACAATCAATCCGTCACTTACAGATGCCTGGGTTAAAGCAGCTAATATCGAAACGCGCGCGAATAATTTCAACCAGGCAATTCAACATTATGACAAAGCATTATCATTGGATCCTGGAAATGCATTCACCTGGAACAACAAAGGATATGCCCTATCATTGGCAGGAGATTATGAAGGGGCAATTCAGGCATACCAAAATGCCATTCAGATAGATAATTCATACGATGTTGCCTGGACAAACCTTGGTAATGCATATACTGCGCTTGGAAAGAAACAGGAGGCAGATAAGGCTTATTCGCATTCTCACATATGATGATCATAACCAAATATTTTTAAGACAGAACCATCATTATCGGGTATGAACAGGTTGTGGGTATGTTTAGGAATTACGATGATTCTCATCGTAATGACCGCTGGCGGAGTATCAGCCGCATGGTGGTCACAGCAGGATAGTTATCAGTCATCTTCTGGCTGCGACTGGAACTTCTTTGGAGGAGGATGTTACCAGCAGCAGAGTGAATCACATTCTTCATCATCAGGAGGAGGCTGGGGTCCGAACTGGTTCGGTGGTTTGTACTCGGATTATTTCAGTTCTTACACACGATCAAATTTCTGGACAGGCTGGTGGGCCAATGGCACCCAGATCGCTGATGTATCAGGAGTATGGAAGACGGATCTGCTCGGGAACCTCACGGTCCGCCTGACAGGTGACGATATCATCCGTGCATCATACAAGGTGAAGGATAACAACGGATACATGCAGGGTAACTTCTCATCCAACAATTCGCCAGTCATGGACGGATTCTGGTGGGAGGCACCCGAGTACAGGCCACCGTATCAGGCAGGTGCCGTACAGATAACGTTTGATAATAGTACTTCTCTGAATGGTGTCTTTGCCTATGCTGACGGAACCTGGGGACCGTTCACCGGAACCAAAGTCAGAGCAAACCTGACAGCCGAAGAGGATGATGCCCTCATGGACATGCCTCAGCTTAGCTGGAATGTTGATACCAGTCAGACCTCTGACAAGCGGGTGACAAATCCGGTTGGTACCAACCCGATACAGAACACCTAACCTTTTTTGTACTTTCTCAATGATTCTCAATGACCCTGATGTGGATTAGTCATCTGCCAAATTTGACAAACACTGAGTATCTCACAGTAATCTGATCCATGATCTGTTTTGAAATATAAGGACCGGACTTGCTCATATGACCGGGTCAGGTGAGAAAATTCAGATGCCTGATGCAGTTCTGGAATAGTTATACTATGCCTAACCAGAAGATTCATTGTTTCTACTCTATCCTTCAGGTCAGAAAAAAAGAAGTTCAGAGATCTTTCTTGAACAGAATGCCTGACTGGGCAGACTCACTCATTCCTCCGGTCGGAGTAGGAGTTACCGTTGCCCCTTCACTGTCATCACAGATACCATTCTGATTACAATCCCTGCACGTGCCACCAGGGCATTCAGAACATTGAACAAGACAGGGATCTGCTGTCTGTTGACTACTGCTTCCAGAAGCCACAGGTTCAGGGCTCATGAGTATAGTCGTTGAACCGGTCTGTTGTGGCTGAACAACAGGCTTGGGAGTGACAGACGGCGAGATACTTGTAGGATCATAAATTCCATTCTGGTTTACCTGTATCTTCTCACCATTCTTCATGGATATGAAAACCACATCAGCAGGATCATAGTAAAACTGCCGAATCAGCCGTGGTGTAGATCCCGTGGTATACTCACCGATAAGTAGCCAGCCTTTTTCCGGACAATAGTATTTCTTCAGAATTCTGTCATAGATCCATGAGGTCTTTGAGAGTGGATCATAATAGACACCCTCCCTCACTCCCGGTTGCCACTGTTCAGGTATTTCAGCCTTCAGGATATTGCTCGAAGAACCGGATGGAGAACCAGACTGGGTTGTTCCCGAGGTACCCGATGAAATAATACTAGTACTGGTTGAAAGTGAAAGACTGGAACTAATTCCCGGATCTGAAGTGCTTCCAATGACAAGTCCGGTTAGAATCGGAAGACTCCGGTATGGAAAGGCCGTCACAACCGTAGCACACATGAGGATGACCAGGCAGATGAGAATCACCTGCACCCATTTTTTTATCATCTACATACCCTCCACAGAGTTGATACTGCATAATACCGAGGATTAGTATATAGTTGTTCGGTGGATACAGAGAGGCACAGAATGGAGTGACTGTCTGCCTATATTACCCGAATGCTCTATCAAATTGCTCTGAAAAATATCCAGACGAAACCAATATGCGCCATAGGCAAAGAGAGGACGAAATTAACGAGTGTTTCATAAATTACAAGTATGCATATACAAAATTACAAAAAACCGCCATAACTTTGTTAATGATACGTTTAAACCGATTTGATAAAGTATTTGAATCGGCAATCAGGCGAAACTTTATACGCTGCTGCGGGCAACAGAAAGATGTAGATGAACTATAAGGTTCATTGAAAGTTCGAATAGAACGAGATGAAATTAATGTCAAAGAAGAACACCAAGAATGAGTCCGGAGCAAAGAATATTCAGGCTCCGGTTTCAGAACAGCAGGACATAAAGTCAGCACATGCACCTGGTGCAAACAAGAACAGGCGCTGAAATCCTGCAATAACTTCCACATTCACCATATTTTTTATCCAATTCTACAATCTTCTTCCCTGCTTCTTCTGTCCAGTCGTCAGTAACCGGATCATCTTATACGACTTACATGTTGTCGATACCTGCCGGATAAAAAGCCACAGTTCTTAAAAACAGTAGAGAAAAAGAGATTACAGGTTAGAGGGCAGGGACTACCATCTGAATTGATCCTGCAAGCATACCCAGCGTTTCTACTCCGGCCTTGGCATCCTGCATCGAATCGTAAAAACCAGTCACGATGATGATCTTTTTGTCTGTACTCAGGATATAGATTCCGAGGGTCTTGTCACCGCTTGTACCATAAACCATCACTCCGCCATTACTCAGGAACTGTGGTTGATCACCATAAATCAATGAGATCTTTGCACCAAGCATGAACTTATCAAGGAACTGACGTGAAGCAGTGGAATCCAGTTTTAGACCTGTCGGATTATTACTTACCACTATTGATATCCTGGACCCAGGATTATTTTTGTTAAATACATTTGTTAACGGACCGATATTGGTATTTTCAATCAGAATTGAGTTTCCAGGAGGAATTTTCATCGAATATACTGTATTGGAAGAATGATTCATCGGGGTTTCATTTACGGTAATATCTTTCCAGGCAGAGTAATCGATTGCTGATACAGGAGCGATGATAAAAAACAGAACACCCAGAAGTACCAGGATTACAGATTGTAAGTTCATAGTATTCATTCCAGATACCATACGTTCATCTTGCTAGGGTTGATTACCTCTTTTTACTATATAAATCGATCATACTCGTAGGCAAAGATGAAATTGTCAGGACAGATACTATGCTGATATCAGGAGAATACCGACATTTCCAGAAAAATTACATACGAAAAATTATTTTTTATTGGATACTGAGATGCCGATGGTGACCATGACACCTTCAATATCCCAGTCACGATCCAATTGCCAGAGTGATGTGTCACGTGATCCACTGTCCTGATGAATCACGAGCGATGTTGCCCTGACCTCTTTGCTAATTGTCTCCTGCCAGGTTTTGGTCAACAGTTTATAGAGATGGGCATCCTGCACGATAACATCGATATCAATCATCTCCTCGACATTCAGATTCATCTGCTTGCGCATCTCCTGAATTCTCCGGATGATCTCTCGTGTGTATCCATCTGCCTCGAGATCAGGAGTCAGGGTTACATCTACAAAGACGGCTGCATCACTCATCTCTGCAGAGAATATATTTTCAGGCATTACCTCAGTGAACATCACGTGCTCAGTTGTTATCGAGATATCACCTTCAGGACCTGCAAGAGTGTACGATCCCTTCTCTGCAATCTGCCTCCGCATCTCGGTTCCATCAGCACCTTCGATAAGAGCCTTCACCTGTGGTCCGATCTTTCCAAACGAGGGGCCGATCTTCTTCATTACCGGTTCTGCCTTCCAGAGGATCTTATCGTACTGGCCTGAAATGACAACGATCTCCCGGGCGTTGGCACGCTGGCATGCCAGATCATACATGCTGCCAAAGGCCTTCCCGACCATATCATTTCTTGCTGCGACGGTAACAGTCCCTACCGGCCAGCGAAGTTTCCGTTTTCCGGTCTGTCGTGCATTTGCAACTGCTTCATCAAACGACCGGATCAGACCCATCCGGGTCTCAAGATCGAGATCAATGAGTCGTTCTTCTCCTGAGTACCAGGAGAGCATATGAACAGATACTGGATCTCCTTCAAGTCTGAGGTTCCCATAGATCTCCTCTGCGATGTGTGGAGCAAAGGGGGCAAGTAACCGGCATATGGTTCGCATACAGTAGTAGATCGTCTCATATGCGTACTTCTTATCAAGAGAATCCTCTTCCAGCCACATCCGGGGACGCACGATCTGAACATACCAGCGGGAGAGATCCTCAAGTACAAAGTTTAGAAGTGACCTGCTCAGGCGATGCAGGTTATACTCCTTCATATCAGCAGTGATCTGTTTAGCAACAGTGTTGATTCTGGAGATGATCCAGCGATCCTCATCGGGCATCTCCCGCAGGGAACGTGTAATGAAATCATGATTCCAGACTCCTCCGGCAGATGATGGAGTGAAGTCATCAAGAATCATATACGGGAGTGGGAACCGGTACACATTCCAGAGGATGTTTATGGTTCGGTTGACTGTTGAGACACTCTCCCAGTTAAACTTGAGATCTTCCCATGGGGCATTTGATGACAGCAGGTAGAGTCGAAGCACATCGACGCCGAACTTTTCGACGACCTCTTCAGGACTTACCACATTGCCAAGGCTTTTGCTCATCTTCCGACCATCTGCATCAAGTGAAAAACCGGTCATGAGCACCTGCTTGTACGGCGAGCGGTTGAATGCTATAGTAGAAGCACCAAGCTGTGAGTAGAACCATCCACGGGTCTGATCCTGTCCTTCAAGAATAAAGTCAGCAGGCCAGAGTTTCTCAAACTCTTCGGTCTTCCCCGGGTATCCTATTGTTGCCCATGATGCCATTGCAGAGTCAAACCAGACATCAAAAATGTCCTCAACCCGGTGCATCGTTCCTCCACAGGAGCAGGGTATTGTGATCGTATCCACATATGGCCGGTGCGGATCGGTCAGGTTCGATCCGGCTGCCTTGTTAAGTTCAGCCATGGTGCCAAAGACCATCTGCTGGCTACACTCGCTGCATTCCCAGACAGGAATCGGGATACCCCAGTACCGTTGCCGGGAGATGCACCAGTCGCGGGCATCTGAGACAAAGTCATGGAATCTTGCACTTCCAGCCCAGTCGGGGTACCAGGTCGTAGCTGCTATCTCGCTAAGCATCTGATCCTTGATCTTCGGGATCGAGATGAACCACTGCTCGGTCGCCCGGTAGATGATCGGGGTCTTACATCTCCAGCAGTGCCCGTACCGGTGAGTGATCTTCTTGCGTGCCAGAAGAAAACTGCCTAGTGCTTCGACTATCTCCGTGTTTGCGTCACGAACAAACTTCCCGGCAAAGGCACCGCCATCTTTTGTGTAAAGGCCGGCACCGTCTACCGGACAGAAGACATCAAGTCCTTCTTGAACACCGAGGAGATAATCGTCCCATCCATGGCCTGGTGCAATGTGTACCATTCCGGTGTTGTCCATCTCAACAAATCCGGCAATGACGACACGGTGATCGATCTCTTTCTGATGTGGGACAAGATCAGCCAGTGGGGAAGTGTATCTGGTTCCTTCAAGTTCTTTCCCGGTCTTCTTCTCAAGGATCGAAAAGTCCTGGTACCGCCCTTTCTTGAGTACTTCCTCTACCAGCGACTCTGCTATCCAGAGGTACTCGGTCTTTCCCTCCTTCTCGGCTGCAACCCTGGCGTACACAAAGTCCTTATCAACAGCAACTGCCACGTTTGCAGGAAGTGTCCAGGGAGTTGTGGTCCAGATAACCAGGTATTCATCGGATTTATCAGTAATCGGAAACTTGACAAAGAGTGAGGGGTCCTGTTCGTCCCAGTATTCGACTTCAGAGTCTGCGATGGCTGTCTCACAACGTGGACACCAGTTTACTACCCGGTGGCCCCGCTCAAGAAGGTCTTTCTCGTGTGCCTTCTTCAATGCCCACCATGCTGCCTCGATATAATCTGGTGTTATTGTCTGGTACGGATTGTCAAAGTCCATCCAGATTCCGAGAGACCGGAACTGGTCAGACATAGTCTCTTTGTTCGAGATTGCAAACTGCTTGCACCGCTCAATGAAGGTCTCGATACCGTATGCTTCAATATCCTTTTTGCTCTTGAACCCGAGTTCCTGTTCAACTCTGACCTCAATAGGCAGTCCATGCATATCATATCCTGCCCTGTCAGTAACATCATATCCCAGCATCCGGTGATATCTGAGAATACTGTCCTTGAGGAGCTTATTCCAGGCAGTTCCCAGGTGAATGTTTCCGGTTGTATACGGAGGACCGTCAACAAAAAACCAAGGTTTCTTCCCTTTATTCTGATCTTTCACCCTGCTGTAGATCGAGTTCTTTGTCCAGAATGTACGGACAGAGGTCTCGATCTCTTTTGCAACATAACTACTGGTGACTTCTCGCAAGGATACCCCTCAAAAATTCCTTTATTAATTAGACCTGACCATACAAAGGTCTTTGCGGTCTTCCGGCCTCAACATATGTCAGAGAAAAAAGAGAACGTGGTTCAATGAAGCAGGTATGGCGAGAAATGGTTGGTTACCACCCTCCAGCTCCACCTCCACCAAAACCGCCACCACCTCCAAATCCTCCTCCTCCGCCACTGAACCCGGACCCTGAGGACGGTGGAGAATATGTGGTCACCGGCATGAATGCAGTGGATAACAGAGCCGGGGCAAAAATGGCAGAACCAGAGGATGAAGTAAACTCAGGCAGGTTCACCTCGAGATCCTGCATCGTTCTCACCACCCGATCACCAACACCGAGGGCAGTGCCGTACACCAGCCACTCCCCCCACATCGAGAGATCAGATGGAGCATACCGACGTATTAATGCCGAATCAGAAAGGAAGGATCTGAACGAGTCCCACCTGAGTTTTTCTGCATACGTATCTCCCTTCCATCTACCGAAGAGGGTTGCCGGAAAAAGCATGGCAACAAGCCCCTGAAGGAATGCTGCCCCGGCCATGATGGTTGCTGCAAATCCTACCGGACCATCACTCCCGGCAATGGCAGCAAAGATTGAGAGCAGGAACCAGATAACAGGGAATATCAGAAGGGGAAGAAGATACCCGCGTCCGTCCTCGATATAGTGAGACTCAAGGTAGGAACTGGAGTACGAGGTGAGTGACTGAATCTCCTGCTGGTATGCAAGAAGTGTCGTTCTGACTGAAGTGTCAGAATTGGCTGTTTCTGCCATCGATGCTAGTGACCCGGTATCTATCACGTTGTCTGATGAGATCCTACTTAATGAATTAAGGACCGTCTGCTCATATGCATCAGGTGACTCTTCTTTCAAAATGGTAATGATCAGATCCTTACTGTCAGGTTTTTCATCAATTCTGATGAATTTATGCCTGTGCATATCCAGTAGTGTTGCATAGAGGCCTTCTTTGCCGAACTCTTCTGGATCACCTTCAAAGATCAGGTTCACCATCCATGGCTTAAGTGTGGGATCAGGGACGACACTCAGGTGTTCTGGAACTGTGAATGGTTTTTCCCGCCCTTTTCGGTACCAGATGATAAGAAGCAGAACAGGGATACAGACAAGCAGACAGATTGATCCAAAGTATGCGATGGCCGGAGTGGATGTCAGCAGCCCTGCGAACCAGGGATTTGCAGCGTTTGTCTTCTCTGTTATACTGACAGATCCAAGGTCGCTGATTCTGCCGTGAATCGTATCACCGGTTCCGCGATCGAGTACTAGTTCAAATCCGAGAGGAACATCTCCTGATGCACTTCCGGTTATTACATACGAGTCACCGGTCTTTGTCACTCTCATCCCTGCCGGGTGAGGAAAAACCTGCTTTACCCGATCAGCGGGGATCGTGATTGTAACAGATTTGTATGGAACATGATCTGTTGCCAGATCGATATTGATATGATCGGCATCTGTTCCACGCTCAACCGGCGGGGAGATGATCCACGAGTATGTAACTGGCCAGGTTCCGGTTGTATAGTAATCAGGTTTGAACGCACCGGCTTCATTATCGCTGGCATGATTCCTGATAAGATCCTGATCAGCTTTACCGGCTCCGTCCATATGGACTGTTCCGGTGTAATCCTTCAGATATGAGTAGGCACCAGGTGGAACTGTTGATTGAATCAGTTGAACAGGTGTAGTTCCTGACAAACCAAAACTGACAGGAATATTGAACACCCGGTTCAGACTCCGGTAAGCACCATCTGATTTTACTGCATACTGGTATGACTCATTCAGGCTTCCATCATATGACCAGGAGCAATGATAATCAGTTACAACCAGGTCACCTTCAAATAATGAGGCAATTAGTCCACCCAACCAGAACCCGGATACTCCAATGATAACAGCGGCGATGATAACCACCGCCAGCTGACGAATCTCTCCCATTTCTTATTCTTCTCCTCCAACAAACCGCCAGGAATTGCAGGAACCCCACTCTTTTTTCTCACCCGGTACCATGGGCAAAATGCTTTTTTCTGCGTGTTCGCTGCAGGCTATAGACAGGTAGCACCCCGGAATCTGCATATCGATTGATGAGTTTGCGCATACCTGACAGCGTGAATAATCTTCAGACATATCGTTACAGATTGAAGGTCTCAGTCTTACGTGCAATATATCTGATGGTTCAAAAAGAAAAAATCGAAAAATTGATAGAAAAAAGGTGAACAGTATGCGACTTATTCGTCTGGAAGATTTTCAGAGACAAATGATCTGATATCACCGATAAAACCAATCGCCTCATCTGATGAACCCTCACTTCGGGCATACTCAACCATCATACAACGATCAAGGATTCGGGAGATCATGCCGGTGTCTATCCCTTTCTTCCGGGCGAGTGTGAGAATCTCTTCGGTTGTATCGGCTGACCCGGAGCCCCTGGTATGGGAGATTAAGAACCTGAGTGCCTGACCTGAACTGACATAGGCATCTTTAATCCTTCCATCTTTGATAGCTGCTTCAGCCATTGTCAGGTATTCTTCAGTTACTTTCCTGATGTCAACAGGTTCTACAGTAACTGGAGGTTCTTCATCCGGTTGGATATTCTGTTTCTGGTAATACCGGTATCCTGCCCAGCAACAGAGAGAGATCAGGATAATCAGCAGGATGATCCCGATGTACCATCCCAGAGGGGCCTCATCTTCTTTTTTAACTGTCACCGATTCGACAGTGCCATTCCTGATGACCGAGGAGATCGTCGTGTTCTTCCCCTCCGTGGTATTATAGTGCTCATCAATCAGTATTTCAGTCAAGGTCATCTTCATTGAGCCACCCCCTGGAGAATATCCTGCCTTCTCTAGATTACTGATTAGTTGATTGTAAGTACTATTATTCACAAGAATTTGGGGGATTGGTCCACTATTTTGGGTAGTACTATCAGCATTCCCAATAGGGATGAGGAAGACTGTAAAACTAATGAACAGTCCAAAAAATAATAATTGATGGCATTCATAGTTAAAAAGAGAAACTTTGTTTGTTACCATGATAGGTCAACCTCAGTAACAGAACCATTCTGAATATTACCCTGAATATTAACAATCTGGCCCGACTTATTCTCATACGATGAAATCAATGTACCATTCTGGTTCTCATCCGGCCTGACCTGATAATTTTTCTTTTGATACCCACTTTTTTCAAGGATCAGTTTCATTTCTAAAACCAGAGGATCGTTATCAAGGTTGTCCAGTAACTCCTGCTGATCCTTC
This sequence comes from uncultured Methanospirillum sp., assembly GCF_963668475.1. GTDB lineage: Archaea > Halobacteriota > Methanomicrobia > Methanomicrobiales > Methanospirillaceae > Methanospirillum. The sequence goes on along the minus strand of NZ_OY764544.1, from coordinate 127,944 downwards.
TTGTTCTGGTTCGTCTCCTGTGCCAGTTGCTTCTGAAGAGCAGAGGACTCAGCATTCATCTGATTATTCTGTAATGCTTGCTGAGCATTCTGTGGCTGTGAGCGGCTACCGGAACCTGATGACGCCCCCTGACTCGAGAGCATTTGCTGCATGATCTGCTGATTCTGCTGCTGCATCGCATTCATCTGCCGATCCATCTCATCAAAGGGATCAGAACTCTGGCTCTGAGCAGCTGGTTTTTCTTCACGTGTACTGGAGGTTAACGGTGAATCAGCATTACCAGCCGACTGTGATGTCTGTGAAGATCCTTGTGGACCCTGCTGCTGTGACTTATTAGGTACAAACTGCACATTGAATGGCGGGAGAGTTGAGACATAATCCTTACCGCTATCACGGTAATGCATTGCCAGGATCACTTCAAAGACTGCAGGATCATCTGAACTCAAAGTTATTGCATTCTGTGAGCTCCCGGGACTGATAGGAAATGACTGTGAATGAGAGCTGGACTGGGAAAATGACACTCCTCCCTGGGATTGTTTTCTGGTCAGCGTGTACTCCAGTGTTCCTACATTGGTCTTTGGAAATGAACTCTCAACAACAAACGGAACCCTTGCCTCTTCTCCAGCCGGAAAGGTATATTCACTCTGACTGGATTTTAGAGTGACATCACTGGCAAGAGCAGGATATGCAGCAAAGGTAACCAGAATGAAGATGGCTGCAACTATGTACTTCATTGAATGATCCTCCGTCTTCCGTATCTGAGCACAATTTCGGATATCATAAGAATCATGGCGATAACAAAGAACCAGTCCTTAATACTGGTCTCCTCTTTTTCACGTTTGATCTCTTTATTCAGGTTTGTATAGATCTCCGAAAGTGTCCGGTCGCTGACTGATTTGTAGTACTTTCCTCCGGTCTCTGCTGCGATCTTCTTCAGAGCATCTTCATCCAGATCAGCGTATTGCGGATTTCCAAACCAGTCATACCCGAGTATGACACGTTGATCAGATCCTAGACCGACAGTAAATACCTGTATATTCTTATCTTTTGCAAACTGAGTTGCCTGATCCGGCGATATTATACCGGCGTTATTAACTCCATCAGAGAGAAGGATTACTACCTTTTTCCGGTTTGGAATCGACTCAGCCATATCGATACCAAGAGCAAGCCCGTCACCGATAGCGGTTGCTCCATCTTTCTGCTCGATAGACTTCAATTTGCCAAGAACCCGATCCTTATCAGGAGAGAGGTATGCTGCACTCGTTGCTCCTGATTCAAACGTGATTACACCGACATAATCCTTGTCATCAAGTTGGCGAATCAGTTGACCGGCTGAATTTTTGGCTGCCTCAAGCCTGGTAGGTTTGTAATCGGTCGCCTGCATACTTCCGGAGTCATCCATAACGAGGATGACATTGACCCCCTCCTTTGCCTGCTCGAGAGGAATGTGGGGATCAGCAAGCCCGATGATGATACAGCCGAGGGCAGCAAGTGCAATAAAGAGAAGTATCCGGGGCCTTGACGAACCTGTTCTACCGGCAAGAGCAGTCTTCATGAACCCGATATGGGAGAAGACCATAGCTTCCTGTTTTTTTCTCCTGGTTTCACGAAGATACCAGTAATATATGGCAGGAAGTGCGAGCAGCAGAGCAAGCCATTCAGGATGATAAAATCCTGCCATTACCGTGCCCCCGCCATAGGTGTATCTGCAAAGAGGCGCTGCAGAGGACTAAACCAGTCATCAGATGTTCTGACCAGTTCCATTGGTACATGACATTTTTTGAAGATACCGGCAGTCCTCTTTTCCACTTCTTCAACTGCCCTCAGATAATCTAACCGGAACTGCTCATCTGATGTATCAATGAGAATCTGTTCGCCGGTTTCTGCATCCTCAAGTTCAATAAGACCTACGTCTGGAAGATCCGACTCTCGTGGGTCTGACACCCTGATTGCATACACTTCGTGGTGTTTCCTGAGCTGACCGAGTTCACGGGAAAAATCAGGCATATAGAAGTCTGAAATAAGAATGATTGAAGCCATTCTCCGAAGACGGGTAAGGATATGATGAAGTGCAGGCCTGATGTCTGATCCGGAACTCTGTGGTTCATGGTTAATAACCTCATGAATGAGGTGGACAGCATGAGCCCTGCCACTTCGTGCGGGAATAAATCGTTCAACCTGATCTGTTACTATGATCAGCCCGGCCCGATCATGATATCGTACCGCTGCAAACACCAGGCTCGCATAGATCTCCAGCATCATCCGGTACTTACTCATTTTGCTACCGAAGGAATGCGAACCAGAAAGATCGATTACAAAATAAAAAGTCTGATCCCGCTCTTCAGTAAACTCCTTAACATATGGAATACCGTACCTGGCAGTGACCTTCCAGTCAATAGCCCTGATATCATCCCCAGGTATATATTCCCTGATTTCAGAGAACTCTATTCCCTGCCCTTTAAAGAGCGAGATGTGAACACCTGCCTTCTGACCGGTCACCCGTGCCCGCGTGATAAGATCAACCGAGCGGATGAGCCTGACCAGTTCAACAGGGTCTTCCCATGCTGGCATCTGTTCACTCCTCCTTCAGGGTACCGGAACATTCTTGAGAATCTGTATGATGACAGAATCGGTTGTCACTCCGTCTGCTTCTGCCTGATATGTGAGAATGATACGGTGACGCAGAACCTCAGCAGCAATCGCCTTTACATCTTCCGGAACCACGTACCCTCGTCCACGGAGCAGAGCATGTGCTTTTGCTCCAAGCACCAGGAAAATTGTTGCACGAGGTGAGGCTCCATAAGCAATGTAATCGGCCAGCTGAAGACCATAGCATTCAGAATTCCTGGTTGCATCTACAATCGATGTAACATAATTCTTGATCTCCACATCTGCATACACTCTTGGAAGGAACTGCTGAACTGAGAGAATCGTATCAGCTGTGATGACCGGTTGTGGTGTGATCTTTATCCCTTCAGTAAACCGATCAAGGATTGTTACCTCCTCTGCTTTTGAAGGATAACCCATGATGATCTTGAACATGAACCGATCCATCTGGGCTTCTGGGAGCGGATAAGTTCCTTCATGTTCAATCGGGTTCTCGGTTGCAAGTACGAAGAATGGTGATGGGAGTTTGAAGGTTTCTCCCTGAATTGTAACCTGTCGTTCCTGCATGGCTTCAAGTAATGCAGACTGAACCTTTGGAGGTGCACGGTTTATCTCATCTGCCAAAACAAACTGGCTGAAGATAGGGCCTTTGACAGTTGAAAATGATGAACTCTGCTGATTGAATATTTTTGTACCGGTGATATCCGCAGGAAGCAGATCCGGAGTGAACTGGATTCGTGAGAATGACGCATCAATACCCTGAGCCAGTGTCTTGATAAGCAGTGTTTTTGCTATACCCGGAACTCCTTCCAGCAGGACATGACCGTCAGCAACTAAAGAAATAACAAGACGATCGACGATTTCACACTGACCGACGATTACCCGTGAGATCTCATCCCGGAGTGGAATGAGGAGGTCTGCGTATTGTTTAGCTTCCTTTGTAAGCGCAAGGATCTCTTCGTTCATGCATTCACCTGATATTCGATTAAGTTAGGGTAATAACGGAGTAATTTGTAGGTAATTCTACAAAGTAAAGTTTGCATTACATATTGAAAATGTTTTTCAACACTGAGGTGAGAGGCGATAAAAAATATCAGAAACGCCGGAAAAGAAGAGACAAAAAAGAGGAGTTGATTATGATGAGTTCACTGCCATTGGAATAATGCCAGTGGTACGAAGATCAAGAACGACATCACTGCCGGCTGTGAATGGATATGATTTAACCCACTGGCCGTTCTGATCCTTCACTTCTGCCACATGCTCCTGGCCGGTCTGTGCATCATAGATCTTGAACGATATTGGTGAACCACCAGGAATATCTCCCTGGATAGTAAGTTTGGCCTGATCACCATACTTGCCTGCCACGTTCACCTGAACCGGGTTATTCTCAATACCAATCTTTACTCCGCTTCCATCAGCAGTGACAAGCGATCCGCATGGTGCTGGATGATCAAAGATCATAACGGTTCCGGACACGGTCATAGGAGTTGTGGGAACCGGAGGTTTTCCTCCGTCAGCACGCAGTGAGAGCCGGGTCAGCCCACCCTCAAAGTATGGGTATGAACTTGCCCAGTCTCCGCCTGACTCTACATCCCTAACCTGTGCCTGGATAGCCTCGTTAGTTCCTGTCGGAGTGACCCAGAAGGTGAGTGGCTGTCCACCTTTCAGATCTCCCTGGGCAACAAGACGCTGTAGTTTCTCAAATCCGTAGACACCGGGTGAGGTGACTGGAAGCGGATTGCCAACATGTCCTTCGATGATGTTGTCGCCCTTCACGGAGATGGTTGATCCAACCGGAAGTGGCTGGCCGTTGAAGGTCACTTCTCCGAAGAACTCGTGTGGAAGAACCGGCATTGGTGGAATACCTTCTCCACCGACACGCAGGTCAAGCCGGGTCTTCTCGCCACCACGGAACGGATATGAGTCGGTCCAGTTTGCCTTTCCATAGAGGTCGTAGCATTCAGCCTTTACAAATTCTGCTGATCCCGGAGTCTTTACCCAGAAGGTTACCAGTTCACCATTCTTGATGGTTCCCTGTACCTTCAATGGGTCTGGAATACCGTAGTTTCCTACTTCAACAGTTTTTGTTGGATTTCCTGCAATACCAGTCTCTATACCGTTACCCCGTGCTTCGACGATCGTGTCACATGGAGCCTGATCCCCTTCAACGGTGATGTGACCGTAGAAGAACGCTGGTTCTTTGGCTTCTGTAACAGTTACAAGGTTCTGTTTACATGCCTTTGCTGATCCGAATGCGTTGGATGCTTCAAGGCATACCGTGTATGTTCCAGGTGTCTGGAAGATGTGAGTCGGGTTCTGCTCGACTGCGGCCTGCCCGTCTCCGAAGTCCCACTTCCATGCAGTCGGATTGTTGGATGAGAGATCTGTGAAACAGACAGTCAGCGGTGCTTTGCCGTTCACTGGTGAGGCCACAAAGTCCGGTACTGGTGGTTTTCCAGCCGGGTCGACGTGGATATAATTGTACCTGATCTCTGTTGAACGGTCATCGCCCCTGATCGCTGTCAGGAGGACTGTGTAATCACCGGGCTGGGTGTAGACATGGTTCGGGTTCTTGTCGGTTCCATTGGTACCGTCACCAAAGTTCCAGAGCCATCCGGTTGGGTTTCCGGTAGAGAGATCAGTGAACTTGACATTCAGTGGTGCAATACCGGATGTCGGCTCACCCATAAAGGCTGCCTTGAGTGGAACCGGTTTCTCGAGGACATGAATGTACTTCTCCTGCACTTTCGTGTTCTCTCCAAACTCGTTCTTGGCAGTCAGGGTTACCGTGTACTCGCCTACTGCCTGATACACATGGACCGGGTGCTGTTCTTCAGAGGTTGAACCGTCTCCAAAGTTCCATACCCACTTGGTCGGATTACCACCTGACAGGTCGGTAAAGCTCACAGTGAGCGGTGCAACTCCTACGGTCGGATTTCCTCTGAACTGTGCAACAGGTGCACTTCCGGCCTTTGTAGCATTAATCAGATTCGGCTTGGTTATCTGGTCTGATCCTGCAGTATTGCTCACGTTCAGGGTGACTGAATAGACACCCGGATTGGTGAAGAGATGGGTCGGGTTCTGCTGGTTTGCCGTCTGCCCATCTCCAAAGTCCCATCTCCATGCTGTTGGGTTATTCTTTGAGAGATCGGTGAAGTTAACCAACAGTGGTGCATTACCGGTTGTCGGATTTGCATTAAAGTCTGCTACCGGCTTGATGACATCCGGCAGTGCATTGATAAACTGCGGTTTCTCCTTTGAGGATGAACCTGCTCTGTTGCTTGCAGTCAGATTAACGGTGTAGGTTCCTGCCACCGTATATACATGAGTCGGGTTCTGCTCCTGTGAGGTTCCACCATCACCAAAGACCCATGACCATGAGGTAGGCTGGTTGGTTGTCAGGTCAGTGAAGCAGACACTGAGCGGGATAACACCGGACTGCGGGTTTGCATTAAAGTCTGCAACCGGTGGTTTCACCGGTTCGCGAACGGTAATGTAGTTTTCTTTTGTCTTCTTTTGAGTGGATACGATGTTGGCTGCAGTGAGTGAGACTGTGTAGACACCTGGCTTCTCATAGATGTGAACGGGGTTACGCTCTGAAGAGTTGCAACCGTCTCCAAAGTCCCATGCCCATGAGGTTGGAATACCAAGTGAGGTGTCACTAAACTGCACAGTCAGCGGGGCGTCTCCTTCGGTCGGAACACCGACAAAGTCGGTCACCGGGATCATATCGTGGTTGGAGATTACTGCAACGAATGCATCGCGATCACCATCACCATAGTTCTGCTGGTACGGCCAGACCTTGGGGAAGTTTATTGAGGTGGTATATCCGGTCATATACGCATCTCCTTCTCCCGTGACTGCAACCCCTCTGCCTTCATCAATATCTGACCCACCGAGGTAGGTACAGTATTCGATCTGGCTGATGATTGGATTGAACTTGGTCAGCATCAGATCAGATTTGCCACCCAGTTTGGACTGGTATGCCAGGGTAGCCGGAAGATCCGGTGAATCGGAGGTTCCGACAATATAGATATTGTTGGTGGCATCCTGAGCAACTGCACTGATGGAATCAACCATTGAACCTCCGAAGTATGTACTCTGGTTTAATGCTGATCCATCAGCAGTCAGGGTTGCAATAAACCCATCCTGAAGTCCTTTTAACTGTGGTTGAATCGGATTTACAGTCGGGAAGTCAGATGATTTTGTTGAACCGACAACAGTAAGTGATCCATCGGGATGTGCAATGATACCTTTTCCATCATCCCAGTTGTTTCCTCCAAGGTAGGTGGAATAGGCTGCAGGGTATTTTCCTTCAGGATCAAACTTTGTGACAAATGCGTTGAATGTTCCTTTCAACTTGGATTGGTACGGTTTGATAACCTGGAAGTTGGGTGATTCAGTCTGTCCGACGATACATGCGTACCCATTCGGATCGATGGTTACCGCACTTCCGGCTTCGTTTGCACTCCCACCGATAAAGTTGGAGTACGCGATAGAGTTGCCCTCAGGAACCAGCTTGGTGATAAAGGCGTCACTCAGGCCACCGAACGGGGATAACTGGTATCTGTTTACAACAGGATAATCCCAGGACTTGGTCTCACCGGTAATGAAAACATCCTTTTTATCATCTATCGCAATCCCGTACGCGAAGTCATCAGATGTTCCACCAACGTAGGTGGAGAAGACTAGATCTTTACCACTTGGGTCAAGCTTGGCTACCCATGCATCATAGCCGCCTGAGATCTTGTTTCTAAATGCACTCTTGACAGGGAAATCAGCGGAGTTTGTGCCACCACCGATATAGGCATTGCCTTCTTTATCGATGACAAGACCGGTTCCTTCGTCAGTACCGCTGCCTCCGATATAGGAGATATATACGAGATCGGTCCCGTCAGGATTGATCTTGATGATGAATGCATCCTTGTCGCCACCACCGTAATATGGCTGGACACTCCCCGGAGCAAGTCCTTGTGCACTCACACCAGAGGTCATTGTCTGGTTTTTGAGGTACTTCAGGTGGTCAGACCAGGTTGTCCCGATAAAGTATGCATATCCATCATTGTCAACAGCAATGCAGTTACCCTGATCACGACCCTCTCCACCAAAGTACAGTGAATATCTCAAAACCGGGTCGATGACCAGTGTCTCTTCCTTGTTGTAAGATCCCAGCGTGAATGTTACTGTGTTTTCTGCTCCGATCTTGTATGAACAGTCAACATTAACTTTAGATCCATTGATCACCTGATACGCAACAGGTGCCTGATCTACAATATCACGTCCGGCAGTCTTGATGATCAGATCTCCTGACTGATTCAGGGAAAGAGACTCCTGACCTGAGTATTCTAATTTAATTACAGCCGGATCAGTTCCCGCCTGAACCACATACTCACTCTTCAGGTTTCCTCCTTTCCCTGACAAATTCAGGGCAATACCCGGATAGAGCTCTGTATACTGGACTTCAGTAGTCAGGTTGATCCCGTTTTTCCAGGCTGATGAGTCAGAACCATAATAATAGTTCGCGGTTCCATTCACCGGGTTTAACCCGAGGATACTGGTACTGTTTTCAGCTCCGACAAGTTTTACAAAGACAGGTTTGACTGTCGTTGTATTGTTGCCAGCGGGGCTGAATTCAATACCATTTTTGAATACCGTGATCACCTGATCAGGTGACGACTGAGCCTGGTACGATACATTATCTTCAAACTGCCCTTCATTCGGAATGAACAAAATGGGCATCGAGGCAATGACAGCCTCCCCTGCCGTTTTGTTTCCTCCCTCTGCCATAACTGCTGCAGGGAGCATACCTGCAACGAGAAGAATGGTCAGAACGAGGTACCAAACTGGCTTAACATTCCCCATCATATGAATAACCCGCGTCAGAACATACGGTATACGCAGTTGACTTCACCTGAGGTATCAATGATGCCCCCGGCTTTCCCGCGATACTTAACCACTGGTTTTATCCAGAACATATATATAATTGTTGGAAATTAGAGCAGATGTAACGTCAAATCGAAATATCCGAAGTCAAAATACGATATTAACGATCGAAAATATTTTTAGGATTATATAGTAGCGCAGATTTTAGTATTCAACACCTCTTTCATTATTGAGAAAGAGAAAATATCTGTTTCATATAGAAATTGCAAAGATGATCAGCGATACATGAGGGAGATGCCACTAAGATATGTATCTGCTCAGGGAGAATGAACTAAGCAATATCATTGCAGTAGAGACCTGTAATTCCACCCATAATTTATGAAAAATCCAGAATCGTCTGTCCCAACAATTCAAACCTGCAGCAGGGTGTTTGCCCTTGAGATTCAGCAGACCGACCTCGTAGTCAGGAGAAAAGAGAGCAGGTCAGTAGAACTCATCACTCCTTCCGGAGCACATATATCCAGATTGTACTGCTGCGGAGCATTGACAGAGATCAACAGAACCGGAAAACCCGGGTGGTTCATCAGGGTTGCAGATCCTACCGGTGTTTTTGTTTTTGCAATCAGATCTCGAACACCTGACCTGATAGCGGTTCTGGATACATTCACCACACCGACTTTTGTCTCGGTAACTGCAACTGTTGAAACGGATTCCACACCGGGAGAATCCGGGTTCAGACTGATACTTGATACTATCCACCAGTCAGATCGGCAGGCTCGCGACCAGTGGATTCTTCGAACATCACTCCTCACGCTCAAAAGATTGAAACGGCTTGCAGAACTCCTCGCCGGGGAAACCCCGGGTGAAGAGGAACGCAGGCTCATGACCAGGTATGGGACCAGTACACGACAACTAAAAGTTCTTGCAGGAGTTGTTGAACGGGCTACAGGTCAGGTCAAAGTTGCTCCAGACCAGACCGAAGATTCAGGCAGGGATTCGACTGAAGAACAAAATGTCAGTGAGCAGGTGGTGCAACTCATCAGGCAGCATTCGGGTCCACGAGGAGTATCAGTACAGGAACTGACAGGATTTGCACAGAAGGAGAAGATCTCCGAGTCTCTCCTGCTCGATACAATCAGAGCCCTGATTGCCGAGGACGAGTTGTACCAGCCCTCTTCAGGTTTTATCAAGATCCTTTGAGAGGTTCATGGAGACTGAATACTTTCCCTCAGGACCGGCAATCCAGATCACCGGGGAGCAGCGAATTCTTGTAGTGGCAGATATCCATATGGGTATCGAGTCAGATTTGAGGCTTCATGGCGTCCATCTTCAGAGCAGAGGGAAAGAAAGAATTGATCGTCTGAGTGACCTGGTGCAGGAGATATCACCTGATATCCTTCTGATGCTTGGGGATGTAAAACACCGGGTTCCGGGTACCTCATGGCAGGAATTTCGTGAACTTCCATCCCTCTTTTCTAATCTTAGAAAACATACCACGATCAGAGTGACCCCGGGAAACCATGATCCCGGGATCGAGGAATTCCTGAAACCCGAAGAACTTCTTCCAAAAGAGGGTTCGATCCTTGATGGTGTCGGTGTAATGCACGGGCACACCCGACCGGACCCGTCTCTCGCCGGGCATCTGATCCTGACCGGGCATCATCACCCTGTTGCATCCCTTACTGATGAAGTGGGGATTGCTCTCAGATCTCCCTGCTATGTTCTGGCAGAATTACGCAACGAAGTCTTTGATTCTCCACAGTCAGATGATACAATGACCCGAATCCTGATGGTTCCTGCATTCAACGAGTTCTCAGGATACGGGATCGAGAAGACGTTCAGATCCCCGTTCTCCCCTCTCTCGCGTGCAGTTGTGATCGAGACCGCCGAGTGCCTCCTTGCTGATGGCACATACGGTGGTGAACTCTCCTCTGTAATCAGACATGAGCACCCGGGCTGTACTTGATCCCCGAATAACCGCATGCATTGCGGAACGTGGATTTGATGAATTCTCTGAGGTCCAGGAACGAGCCATACCCCGGGTCCTGGCAGGGGAACACCTTCTTCTGATCGCCCCGACAGGTACGGGAAAGACAGAGAGTGCAATGATCCCGGTCTTTAACCAGATGCTCTCTGCAGGTGCAGGAGGTGGGAGGGGATTTACAACATTATATATTACGCCGCTCAGGTCACTGAACCGTGATATTCTCAGGAGGATGGAGTGGTGGTGCAACAGACTCGGATTCACGGTGGGTGTCAGGCATGGTGATACAACCCAGAGTGAGCGAAGAAAACAGACACTCTCACCACCTGACCTCCTGGTAACCACTCCTGAAACCCTCCAGGCAATATATATGGGCAAGCGCCTGCGTGAACATCTGAAACAGGTCAGGTTCGTGATCCTCGATGAGATTCATGATCTCGCTGGAACGAAACGGGGAGCACAGATGAGTATTGCCCTGGAACGGCTGGTAAGGTACGCTGGTGAGTTTCAGCGTATCGGACTCTCGGCAACGGTTGGAAATCCTGAAGAGGTTGCACGGTTCATGACCGGAAAACGACCCTTCACTATTGTCGAGGTCCCGGTTACCAAACATATCGCGATCAAAGTAGAACTCACCGGCGATAAGTTCGAGGATCAGGTCAGCCTCATCAGAAATCACATAAAAAAGGGACCGCCGACTCTCATCTTTGTCAACACCCGTGCCACAGCAGAATCTCTCGGGCTGAACCTTCTCAAAGACGGAGGAATAGATGTCCATCATGGCTCTCTTTCCCGGGATGTCAGAATAGAAGCAGAAGAGCGGTTCAAGAGGGGTGAGATCAGAGCACTTATCTGCACCTCCTCGATGGAACTCGGGATCGATATCGGTCACGTGGATCATGTCATCCAGTTCGGTTCACCCCGCGAGGTGAGCAGGCTGGTGCAAAGAGTCGGCAGGGCTGGCCACCAGATCGGAAAAATTTCCCGGGGGACGATCATCGCAAGCGGGTTTGACGACCTTGCTGAATCCCTGGTGATCACAAAGAGGGCGCTGGCTGGCCAGGTGGAAGAGGTGATACCGACCTACCAGGCAGGGGATGCAATTGCAAACCAGATAGCAGCAATGGCTGTGGAGTACGGCGAGATCCAGACTGATGATATCATCTCGATCCTTTCGGGATCAGCCATCAGTCTGGATGCGGAATCCGTTGTTCCCATAATAATCTCGCAACTTGCTGAGCATTATATTCTGAGAAGGGATGGAAGCAGGGTTATCACAACAGGAAGAGCTCGCAAATATCTCTCCAACAACCTCTCGATGATCCCTGATGAACGCAAGTTCCCGATCTATGATATGGTCTCAAGGCGGAACGTCGGCTCTCTTGACGAATCGTTCGTGGTCACCTATCTGCACACTGGTGCAGTATTCATCGCCCGGGGTCATCTCTGGCGTGTACTTGAGATGGAAGAGGGGAAGATCACTGTCGAGCCTGCAAAAAATGCTGAGGGTGAGCTTCCATCATGGGAAGGTGAGCAGATCCCGGTACCGTTCGACGTCGCCCGAGAGGTTGGGGCACTCAGACGAACCCGGATGTTCAGTGATTACTCAGATGACCCCGTGGTGACCAGGTATGCAGAGGCTTACCTTTCTGCGGTTGAGAACAACAGAGGAATTATTCCTACTGACGAGATCGTCACCCTCGAACAGATCCCGGAGGGTGTTGTGATCAACCTGTGTGCCGGTCATCAGACCAACGAGGCATTCGGTCGGGTCATCTCAATCCTGATCTCTGCACGATGGGGAACGACTGTCGGCATAGAACTTGATGCATACCGGATCCTGCTCAGGCTTCCAAGAGAAGTTGTGGCAGGTGATGTACAGACGATCATAACAGGACTTGAACCTGAACACCTCCGAGCCATCCTCGAAGTTGCATTGAAACGAACATCTCTCTTTAAGTGGAAACTTGTGCAGATCGCAAAAAAGTTTGGTGCAATAGATGCTGACGCTGATTTTGAACGCCTGAGTATGCACAGGCTGGGAGAACTCCTCTCAATGCCTGCAATTCAGGCAGAAACATATCGGGAACTCTTCTCCAGGTACATGGACGTAACCCATGCAGCAGAGATCGTTACCGCTATAAAAGACGGCACCATCAGTCTGATACTGGGTCCTCCAAGTATGATCGGTGCTTCAGGGATCTTTTCACACCGGGACCAGATCCCACCACCTACAGCGGATCAGGCTGTCATCGCCACAATCAAACACAGGCTTGCAAAGCAGGAAGTGATCCTTGCCTGCATGAACTGTAGGAAATGGAAAGTCAGGACCGTGGTAGACCGTGTTCCTGATCACCCGGTATGCGGACATTGCAATGCAAAACTCATTGCAGCACTCAAACCATACGAAGAGGAGCAGTACAGCCTGGCGAACAAGAAGAACAAAGATACACAGGAGAAGGAGATAGAACGCCGCCTGATAAGAAACGCAAACATTGTTCTGTCAAGCGGGAAGAAGGCAGTGCTGGTTCTTGCATCCAAAGGGGTCGGCCCTGATACCGCATCACGAATCCTTGCAACCTGGACTGATGGGGATGCACTGTATCGTGAGATCCTTAAAGCTGAAAGAAATTTTATCAGAACTCACAGGTTCTGGCAGTCATAAAAAAAGATAGGGTATCATCCGGCTATGCCGGTCACATTATACTGCCAAGTTTCTGCTCAAGGAAGGCTAACCCACGCTTAATATCTTCCATATTTTTCCCTCCGGTCAGAATGATCTTTCCGGAAGAGAAGAGGAGTGCAACGATCTTCGGGTCTGCAATACGATATACAAGACCCGGGAACTGCTCAGGCTCGTACTCAATATTTTCGAGACTGAGGGTCATAACCACTTTGTTGAGGTTGATCTTGTTGCCAATATCATATGAACAGACGATGTTGGTGACTGCAACCCGTGGTTCATCATAGCAGGCAATACCCGCTTCTTTCATCTTACCGATAATAAGTTTGAGCCCGACCTCGAGTGACTGGTTATCTCTGATACCAGTCAGGACTACTTTACCAGAGGAGAATATAAGGGAAGCGATCTTGGGGTTCTCCATCCGGTAGACTGCCCCGGGAAAACGCTTGGTATTGAGTTCACAGTTCTCGATATTATTGGAGATCACCTCAAGATCAATAGAGTCAGCGATTGCCCCTGAAGCAACAATATTTTCGATCTTCAGGGATTCGTATTGTTTCTCTTCCATTGCAGATATGATGTGATCTGCCATATCATAATACTAATGGTAATTATCATCAAATAAAGCCCATATCATCCGATTTTACCTGAATTACCAGACATTTTATCTGAAGCGGCTATTTATATTGATTCATATACTCACCGTGGTTCCTTTGTACACCATCCTGATAGTATCTTAACTGCTCTCCACCTACCTATGGGAAGGTATGAAGCAGGAGATTCCACACCGGATGACCTCATACGAGGATACGGTTCGTGATTTTAGGATTGATGTTCCTGAATTTTACAACTTCGGCTTTGATGTCATCGACCACTGGGCTGAAGTAGATCGAAACAAACTTGCAATGATATGGGTGAACCAGGAGGGGCAGGAGAAGAAGTACACCTTCCGTGATCTGCGTAACCTCTCGGTCGAAGCAGCCAATATTCTGATCAAGTACGGGATCAAGAAAGGTGACCATGTCATGCTCATGCTTCACCGGGTTCCGGAGTGGTGGATCTTTGTCATCGCACTGATCAAACTCGGTGCAGTTGTCTGTCCGTCACCTACGATGCTCACCGCCAAGGATCTCCAGTATCGTGTCAATGCCGGAAAGTTCAGCATGCTTGTCACCGACATGGAGAACTCTGACAAGGTGGAGAAGATCTGCAGGTTCTGTCCATCGCTTAAGCACAGGATGCTGATAGACGGAGAACTTCCAAACTGGATCAGTTACAAGTACGAACTTCTGTATCCAGCTCCGGTCTCACGATCTGCAATCAGCATGCCAGTACTGCAGAAGACCCACTCTTCTGACCCGATGCTCATATACTTCACCTCGGGAACCACGGGAGAGCCGAAGATGGTGCTTCACAACCACGGGTATCCTCTGGGTCATATTGTTACTGCACGGCTCTGGCAGGATCTCAACTCCAATGATCTTCACTTCACATCATCAGATACAGGGTGGGCTAAATGTGCCTGGGGGAAGATATTCGGTCAGTGGATAGAAGGAGCATGTCTTTTTATTTATGATGCAAGGGGCAAGTTCAAAGCTACCGAGCTGCTGCCCCTGATCGAAAAATATGAGATCTCAACATTCTGCTGCCCTCCAACAATCTACCGGATGCTGATCATCGCAGACCTGGCCAAGTATGATCTCCGCTCACTCAGACATTGTATTTCGGCAGGAGAGCCCCTGAATCCGGAGGTTATCAGGATATGGAAAGAAGAGACAGGACTTCCAATCTATGAAGGATACGGGCAGAGTGAGACATGTGCATGTATTGCAACATTTCCCTGTATGACCCACAAACCCGGATCCATGGGAAAACCCTCCCCAGGCTGGCATATTGAACTTCATGATGATGAAGGCAAACAGGTGGAGCCCGGCGTTGAGGGCCGGATTGCAATCGGACTCAATCCACGTCCGGTCGGGCTTGTAACCGAGTATCTTGACAACCCTGAAGCAAATGCAGAGTCATTCCAGAACGGGTTCTACTATACCGGTGACAAAGCGTACATGGATGATGACGGGTACTTCTGGTTTGTTGGCCGGAACGATGACGTCATCAAAAGCTCAGGCTATCGTATCGGCCCATTCGAGGTTGAAAGTGCTCTCCAGGAGCATACAGCTGTACAGGAGTCTGCAGTTGTCGGATCACCTGACCCACTCAGGGGAATGCTGGTTAAAGCATTTGTCGTGCTCAAGCCAGGGTACGAACCGTCAGATCAGTTGACGAAAGAGATCCAGAAGCATGTGAAACGCGTGACTGCTCCATACAAATATCCACGGCTTATCGAATATATGGAAGAACTTCCCAAAACACTGTCAGGAAAGATCAAGCGTGCCGAGCTTCGGGACCGAGAAATGAAGCGATATCAGCAGTCACAATAACCTGCATTAATATGATCTCACCCCCATTATTTCAAAAGTTATAATAAAGAGAAGAGTCCACCTGTAATAGCGCGAGGATCTCCGAGCCAGGTCAAAGGAGCTAGGTTCAGGGCCTAGTCGAGAAGTCGTTCGCCGGTTCAAATCCGGCTCCTCGCATCTGAACTCATTTTTATATCAGATTATTCTCTCATTTTTGAATTAGTACGATATCACGGCTTCCTGACAGTTAATTCTTAATGTTCGTAACAGCAAGGTTAGAACAAAGCACAAAAGAAAAAAGATTAGATATATTTATTCCGCTTTAACCAGTCACGCTGTGGCGGTGTGTAGCGGTATGAGATGTCGCATTTTTCGTCCTGAAAACTCCATGGAGTTATGATTACAATGTCGCCCTCCCTGATCCAGGCACGTTTCTTGATCTTCCCCTTGATCCTGCCCATGCGGGTGACTCCGTCAAAACAACGGATCCTGATGTGATTTGCACCCATCATCAACTCTGCAAGACCAAACTGTTCCCGATTATTCTTTTTTGGCAACCGAACGCGGATAGTCTCTACTGTTCCGTCCGGACGCTCATAATTCATGCTCCCTGATTCGGGCGTGGCATTAGCATCAGGGGTATTCTCTACAGGACTAATCCAACCATCTCCAGAATTATGGATAAATATCAGTGGTCATGTGCTTTTAATATATCTGATACCCAATAGATTTTTAGAACCGAAAACTGAGGTTAATGGTAAACCAGTGATCAGATACATTATGGGATTAGAACAGAGATGATCCTATACGTGTTGGTTGAGGAAAAAATGCATTCACGATTACATATTCAACAATTCATCCTGTTAAGCCTACTTCTTATTGCAAGCCTGATAGCGGTCAGTTCGGCAGCAAATGTCAACACAACCGGAACCGTAAATACGGTGGTAAATACTGCTATCAATAATACCCAGAATAATCAGATTGGATCTCCTTATATTTCACTAATGCCGGAGTCAGCAAGTATAGAAGTAGGCGATCCAATCATTCTGCACGCAACGGTTGACAAAGCTATTCTGGGATTGAATCCAGGTTCTGCCATACTTATCGTAAAAGCACCACAAAAGAGCAAGTTTGATGCATTCACGCAGGTACCGGTACAAGATGATGGAACATTCACGTATTCGATTCCGACCGATGTTACCGGTACGTGGACTATATCTGTCAGGTACAGTGATGAGATCAGTGCATCATCTGATATTGTAGTTTCACCCCGTGCTATCTCGCTTTCAACAAGCAACACCCTGAACTCATATGGTGCACCGGTGAGTGTGGGTGAAGATGTTAACCTCTTTGGATTTTTGCGTGACTCAAAAGGGAAAGGTGTTCCAGAGAGGCAGATAAAATACCTGGTCGCAATACCGCCATATGGCTGTGACTTCTGCTCAGAAGAGGAGGACTCTGATTACCTGATCTGGGAGACATACGGAACCGCGACAACTGATTCGTCAGGAAAATATTCTATCTCCTTTACTCCTTATGACCGCGGAGAGTACAAAGTCAAGACATACTTTGGTGGAGATGAAGGGTATCAGAGTTCAACCAGTGATATCAGGCGGGTAAGGGCAAACTGATCAGATTGTCAACCGGGAGACAGATCTGGAGATAATTCAGGACCTGGCATAACCCTCATATCTCCCTGATTCATATCTTCTGCTATGAGGGTTCCAACCAGGATTCTGCTGTACTTTTCATGTGTAGCAATCTACATATGCATCGCATTGATCGTGATCGATGCTGATAAGGGGGGAGAGCCTCTCTATACAATTCTTCGCATTGCCGGACTATGGGGGTTTCTCTCGTTATCATGTTCAGTGATAATGAACCTCTTCAAACCTGAACTCAGGAACCTATTAGGACAACCATTTTTACCAGTCCACCATCTTTTTGCATTATCAGGACTCCTGCTCATAACTCTGCATCCAATAATATTCCTGATCCTCTCTACAGATCCTTCAACCCTTATCCCCGATCTCTCGTCACCATATCTTTTCTTTGTAAATGGAGGAAGGGTTGCACTCATCATCATCTATGCTGCCTTTTTTGCAGGACTCTTCAGGATAAAAATTGGTACCAGGTGGAAGATTATTCACCGGTTTGTGTACCCGGCTCTTCTCCTCGCCATCATTCATGCAAATCTTATCGGCTCGACATTCCAGAGTCCCATAATCAGGGTTTTTTATAATGGCCTTGCAGTTGCCGTGCTTGTTACCAGTATTACAAGAATGTTCAGACACAGAAGAAAGCACCAAACATCAGTGTAACTCTAATTAATTCCAGAATCGATTTACACCTTGATATCCAATATCTCTTATGGATATCAGGGATTTCAGACTCGAGCGGTACATGGCACAATATGAATTTTCCGCGCCATACCTGCTCTGCTCCTCTGACTGTGAAACACTTTCAGTCCAGGAACTGTTTGCACTCGAAGAAGGATCTGCACAAGGATTTCAAACCTTCAAACTGGGGTACACAGAGGCCCCTGGATCTCCTGAACTTCGTGAAGAGATATCGGCATGGTATGAATCAGTAGATGTTGATGAAGTGATCGTCACATCTGGTGCTGAAGAGACGATCTTTATTACAATGCACACTCTGCTCAAACCAGGAGACCATGTCATTGTTCAGATGCCTTCCTATCAATCTCTTCACGAAATCCCAAAATCTCTGGGTTGCCACGTATCTCCCTGGCAGATGGCAGAGAAGAACGGAGCATGGCATCTTGATATCGAAGCCCTGCATGAACATATCACCCCGAAGACAAAGGCACTGGTGATAAATTCGCCTCACAACCCAACCGGATACCAGTTTTCAAAATCAGATTGGCACGCGATAGAAGAGATCTGTGCCGATTACTCGATATTCATCGTATCAGATGAGGTATACAGGGGGATTGAACATGATACGAGTAAGGGGCTCATACCGATGGCAGATCTTAATGAATCAGCCCTCTCAATAGGTGTTATGTCCAAATCACTCGGCCTTGCAGGTCTGCGAATAGGCTGGGCAGCATCCCGGAATGATGAGTTCAGGAAGAAATTCCAGGCATTCAAAGATTATACAACAATCTGTAACAGCGGTCCTTCAGAATTTCTTGCAACTGTTGCACTGAGGCAGAAGGAACAGATCATCAGAAGAAACCTTGCGATCATCCATGACAATATGAGCATTCTTCACACCTTTTTCAAAACATATGCCGATCAGATAACCTGGTCTGCTCCGACTGCTGGGTCCACAGCATTTCCCAGACTTGCGACAGATGCATCAATCGAATCTTTCTGTGACAAGGTGCGTGAAGATCAGGGGGTTCTTCTGCTTCCGGGATCGGTGTTCCATGTAGAAACTCCTCATTTCAGGATTGGCTATGGAAGACAGAATATGCCGGAGATCCTAAGCAGATTTGAGCAGTGTCTTCAATCACGGATCTGATATTCTCATACCCCTGATCCCACAGATTTAATCAAGGGGCAAGGCCAAATAAGTTTGATCGAAGAGAGAAACCATGTCGGTAGCAATCCTGATTGTTGATGATGAACCTGCTCTCAACGAGCTTTTTGTTATCGGCCTCAAAAAGTACGGATTTTCTACTGAAGGTGTACTCGGAGGCAGAGAATGTCTGGATCTACTGAAGGATGCATACAGACCTGACCTCATTCTTCTTGATATGATGATGGAACCGATGGATGGGTGGGAAACCCTCCATCACATCAAGGCAGACCAGGACTTCCGCAAAATTCCGGTTATTATGCAGACCGGAAAAAACCTGACATTCAAAGAGGCAGAACAGTTCTCCTATTATATCGAGGATTATATCATGAAACCGATCACCCCGAAACGGTGTGTCGGTTTTATTAATGAGATCCTTGAAAAATTGAATTCAATCCAGTCAGTTATAGATACAGCACGGACTGCCGGATATAGCGAAAGCGAGATTGATCGCTTCATCACCCTTCATCGAGCCAATGATGTATCTGCAAGACTAATGCGTCTTCTTGAGGATCGGTATGGAACATCATCAGGTGAACAGGATCCTGAATCATACGGCCCTGAAGATTTTCAGGCATTCAGGACAAAAATTAAGAGCGAGTATGATGAACTTGCCCAGAAGATGGGCATAAGTACCTGATTCTGAATTCTGGTCAGACTTTTTTGGTAATTTTGTTGTATATTATGGAGATGATTCTTTCATATCATCTAGATTACATGACTCCAGGATCGCTCCGACAGTCCTGAACGCATCCTGAAGATCCTGATAATTTGGAATATGAGCCTCGCCCAGCATGTCAATTGCAGACTTCATCGAATCACCGCCGAGAAGGCAGCCCACCACCATGCTATGGGTGAACCGGGAGAGCCTGATCATCTCATGGGCAAGGTTCTTTGGATCCATCATAGCTACCGGTGCCGTAATTACCACAGCAATATCCCAGAGCTGCTGGTACTTGATCATCACATCAAAAACCCTGGCGAAACGGGAGGCATTGCTATCCCCAAGGAGATCCACCGGATTTTTATGAGACCATAAGTCAGGCAGAATTTTATTCAGTTCCTCAACAACCTGCTCAGGCAGATTGATCATCTCCATCCCACTCTTATCTGCATAGTCTGAGGCAAGTACTCCAAACCCTCCTGCATTAGTAAGAATGATCGTTCTCCGCCCCTTCGGATATCCTTCAGAGACCACAAGGCGGGCAACATCAAAAGCTTCAGCAAGTGAATATGCCGGGATCACCCCACTCTGTTTAAAGGCTGCAATGTATGTTTCATAACTCCCGGCAAGAGAACCTGTGTGCGATGAGGCAGCCTCCCGACCCCTTACCGAGGAGCCTGACTTCAGTGCGATAACCGGCTTTCTTCCCCGCATACTTTCGGCATACTGTAGAAAGGCCTGCCCATCCCGGATCTCTTCGACATACAAGATGACGGCATAGGTATGAGGATCCTGGTCAAGTACCTGTAGATACTCTAGAAATCCCATGTCGGTCTGGTTACCTACGCTGATTACCGATGAGAAACCGATGCGGCGGGATATTGACCAGTCAAGAACAGTTGTGATGATCGCACCACTTTGAGATATAAATCCGATCTGTCCTGAAAGAGGGGACTGGACATCAAAAGTTGCGTTCAGATCAAGCGGGGGAATGATGATACCCAGGCAGTTCGGGCCCACGATTCTGATCCCGGTCTCCCTGGCAACCTTCAGGAGTTCGTCTTCCAGGATCCTGCCTGCCTCACCGGTCTCTTTAAACCCTGCCGTCAGAATTACTGCAGACTTGACACCCTTCTCCCCCGATTCCTTGACGATACCGGGAACATACTCGGCTGGTGTTGCAATGACCACCATCTCAACCGGACCAGGGATGGAACTGATGGTAGGGTATACTTTTTTGCCAAGAATATCCTCGGCGCTTGGATTGACCGGGTAGAGTTCGCCCTGGAAGTTCAGAAGATTTCGAAAGACAGCATACCCGACTTTTCCCGGGGTCCGGGAAGCTCCCACCACCGCAATAGATGACGGATGAAGAAGATCAGGAACTGGTGGCAGGATCTGTGCGGCAGTTCTGGGCTCAACAGGTGCTGTTTTAATAAAAAATCGGGCATCAACCGCACAGGCCCCGTCTTCCCAGAGAATGAGAGGATTGATATCAAATTCTATGATCCTCTCATCCTCAAGAAAGAGCCTGCCGACCTTTTCAACTATATCCAGAAGTGCCTGCTCGTCTAGCGGGCGGTGCCCACGGTACCCGGATATGAGCCGGTATCCGGTCATCTCATGAATCATTCGTCTGTACTCAACAGTATCAACAGGCAGAACCCTCATTGAAAAGTCATGAAGAAGTTCAACGAGAATGCCACCCATTCCGACAGTGAGCACCTTTCCGAATGCAGGATCTGTTTTTCCTCCGATGAGGAGTTCTGTCCCGGGTTTCATCTCCTGTTCAATAAGATATCCGCTGATTACGGCAAGGGAGTCGTATGCAGCAACCTTCTGATCAATTCCTAAAAGAGCCTCCTGAAGGGCTTCAGGACAGGAGATATGCAGGACAACACCTCCTGCATCAGTTTTATGGACAATCTGTTCTGAGACAACCTTTACAACAACGGGGAAACCGATACTTTCAGCAGCAACAGCTGCCTCCTCATGGGTGGTCACAAACCGGTATGCCGGAACCGGTATACCGTACCTGGTGAGCAGTTCGTACCCATCCTTTTCAGTAATCAGCCGCCTGTCCATAATATCTCCTGCGTATGTCTCTCCATAGGCAACCCGATCAGATAAGCGTTGTGAAAAACAGAGGTTCAGATATTCTGAAGAAGAGCCTGAAAGATCCCTTTCCTGAGTACTTCCCTTGAAACTGGTGTGTCAGCAGATACAGGGGTAAGACTTGCAAGAGGCTTTGTATTGATAAAAAATTCAGATGAGCCTGATACAATTTCGGGACTGAATGTATTGTTGAAGAAGACCAGTTCAACTCCGGAGACTGCAAGGTCCCTTGCAAGTGCATAAATGATCTCCTCAATTTCGTGCACCTTCTCTTCAGGAGTATCCTTGTGACGCCATTCAACCTTGAGAGTGATCGACTCAATACTGCCACCGCAACCGGTACATGATTCACATTTGTCCGGGGCACACCCGGAATGTTCTGCCTGTTCCATAATAGTCACCTGCATTAACTGGTTATTAAAACGAAGCCTTAACAAAGCGATTTAATACATGTTTGCTCTGAATGCTGAAGAGGTAATCTGATACTAATGCTACATCGGGTAAGAATGTATCAAGAAAAGAAGGGGGGTTTTGTGTGCAGCCTGCAGCCGGGTTCAGGATGGATCAGAAATATTTCGTGGGGGGGGTTTGGAGTGCTGATTCTGGTGACGTGTGCGCCCGGCCTGTGGCGTTGCACACATATATCTCATCCAGAGTGACATATGAACCTTTAAGAAACAGGGCGAAAGTATTTCCTAATTTTATTAATATATAAAAATAAAGTGTTAACGTAATAGAAACAGCACTTCATGCATTCTGATGCGAATTTTAATAATGGGATCATTTTCGCCAGAAAGAAATCTTCCAGAAATCATGATGGGTGATCACTGAATTTCTGCCGGAAAGATAATCGGGTATCGCCCGGTGATATGATCAGACAACCTCATGCATAATCAGATCATCGCCCATCTTGACATGGACTCATTCTATGCCTCAGTTGAGGTTCGCGATGATCCCTCTCTGGCTGGCAAACCGGTTGTAGTCGGGTCTGATCCTCAGGAAGGAAGAGGTCGCGGAGTCATCAGTACATGTTCGTATGAAGCACGACGATACGGACTCCACTCGGGTATGCCGATATCACAGGCATGGCACCTTTGCCCCCATGCGGTATACATCCGCCCAAGTGGAAAATACAGTATTGTTTCAGCCAGGATTATGGAGATCCTGCAGGAGTGTACCCCTCGCCTCGAGCAGGTGAGCATCGATGAGGCGTATCTTGACTTTTCTGACTGTGGTTCTTATGATCTGGCTGAAGAGAAGGCAAGGAACATAAAAAATGTCCTGCGGGAACGTGAGGGGCTGGGTTGTTCAATAGGTATCGCACCGGCCCGGTCATACGCGAAGATAGCATCAGACCTGCAGAAACCTGACGGACTGACCGTCATTCAACCTGAAGAACTGAAACAGGTTATCCTTCCCCTTTCGGTTGCAAAGATACCAGGGATAGGCCGAAAGTCATTTGCACATCTTGAATCTCAGGGAATGACCACATTCCGCGATCTGGCAGAAGCCGATATTCAGATCCTTCAGGAGATATTCGGGGGATGGGCAGTACGGGTTCGGGAGATCGCATCAGGCCTCGATACATTCGGACTCAAAGATCAGGGGCCGCGTCAGTCTATCGGAAGGGAGACAACCTTTGCAGAGGATACCGATGATCCTGACCTGATATCAGAAACTCTTGAGACTCTTGCATGTTCACTTCATGCCGAACTTCTCAAGGCACATGCCAGGACGAGAACTGTCGGAATTCGTATACGGTACACCGGGTTTATCACCTGCACCAGATCAGTCTCACTGCCACATGCTGATAACAATCTTATGGTGATAAAAAAAGCAGTTAGGTCTTTGACAGAAGAGTTCTGGACCGGAAAGCCGGTACGGCTGATTGGGATCAGGCTCTCCGGCCTTGTGTACCATGATCCGAAGCAGTGTACACTGGAACAGTTTTTTTCAGAATAAAAAAACCGCTATCCTTCCAAAAAAAATCAGGAATAGAAGTACTGAATCGCAAACGCAACCATGTATGTACAGATCCCGAAGACCGCCTGGGGAACGGTATATCTCTTGAAGACGGTCTTCACATCATCCCCGGTTGTCCGGTGAAGCAGCCAGAAGTATGGATCTGTTACAAAACAGATGACCCCTGCACCGGCGATGATCATCAGGAAGAGTGCCAGCGGGTTCATCATCGGAGGAATACCAGTGGTTGCAATTATCTGCGCGGTAAGTATTGAGGTAACGATACGCGACCCCTGTGCAGTCTGGATAAGAGCAGCCATAATAAACGGGATTAGAATCAGGGGTACATGGCTAGCTAATACTTGCAGTGAATCCTGGGCAAAGGTGCTCTGCGTTATCACATATCCGAGTGCTCCGGCCCCACAGATATCAAAGATTACAACTCCTGCATGCTTTGCTCCTGACACAAATCCGGTCCACCTGTTTTCAGGAAGAGCTACCATCACCGCTGTTATCATCCCTGCAAACATGATGAACTGAACCAGCGTGAAGTGCGAGAGATGGAGAAGGAATAGACCAACCGGGATCGCAGCAAAGATTACCATAAACGGTGCCCATGCCTTGGGGTGGAATCTTCCACTACAGAGACCCGAATCAGTCTCACATCCAGGCTGCAGGTGCTGTTGATCAGAATACCCACTTCCTTCAAGCCCCCATTCAGCACCTTCAGAATTGGTTACCCCAGCAGTTTCGGACGTTTCTCCGGATGCATAAGGTGTTTCATGGTTGTTCTGCACCGCAGACATTTCTTCAGTAGCTTTCGGGGTTCTCCATCTTGTCCACCAGATAAACAGGACCAGGAAAAATACCGAGAGCGTGATTGTGACCATATCAAAAGTCAGCGGAGACAGATGTTTTGGCCCGAATGTATCAAAGAGAGGGAACGTCACCGGGGTTGGATACACAAAGGCAACCCCAAGTGCACTCCCAAGAGCTACCAGATACATAAGGCTGTTCTGGCGCCTCTTATCAGGTGCAAGATGGGAGAGCACGGGAGAGAGGATCATAAAAGCAGTGATTGGGCATGTTGATGGGATTCCAATAATATATCCGGCAAACCCTGAGAGTGACAACGGGCTTTTCAGTACTTTCCGTATATCAGATACAATCTGCTGAATGTATCCCTGTTCAACAAGGTATTTTGCAATGACTGAACCGGCAAGAATCGGAATACCCAGACTATTAAAAACACTGGCACAACCCATTGCAACCTGGGTAAACACCGCATCCGGATCACCCCCGACTGCAAACCCGAATGCCACCGCACCACCAACAAGGGTGATAAATGGAGGTACACGGAATTTTATCCCAATCACAGAGATCAGGATGATGATGATAAAAAATATCAGCAGGGTGTTCATTGAGTAATATCATTCCTTATATAATATCAAATACCGTTCAGGAGAAGATCTGCTCATCATGAGCAGGAAGAAGCCATTTATATAATTATTGAGGTTATGGTTCTCTGACCGCGGGTGCGCAACAGGCCACCAGATCCCGGAGGAGAAACAAAAGAGTTGATAAATCCATGAAGAAAAGAATACTACATAATGATGGGGGGCCGTTTTGAGAAGGGGCGATGGGTGGAAGAACCTTCCGGGCAGGCATCTGCTTCTGTATCAGGGGATGATCTCACCGAAAGACTGGCAGTAGCAAAGGCTTCATTTGGGAGAGGCCTTGATGATCTCCTTGCTGTGGGTCGTGACCTGCTGACCACAGAGGAAGGCCGGAAACATATCGGCAGAAGTATGGATCAGGCAGGTGCAGAGATCATGGGAACGCTTGAGGAGACAGCCAGAAAGGCAACCGAATACATCTCCGGGGTTCTCGATCAGAAGCGCAAAGAGTGAAATAACACAATGCGAACTGCGGTCTGCAGGCTTTCATAATACATACATGCCCAAATGGTTGGATACCGGATCGCAACTGCTTAACCTGGATTTTATAGCAAAATTCCAGGTTGTGGAGATGACCCGGGAGGTAAAGGGTCAGGTTATCGTGGAGAAGGCTGTACTGAAAGCTCTGATGAAAGATGGGGAGCAGATAAATATTGCAGCCTTCAAGAACCGGATGGATGCTGTCACCTGGATGCGGACCCGTCTGCGAAACAGCGAAGAGAAAGTGATTCAGGTCAGGTAAATAAAGCCAATATGCCTTCGACCTGACACGATTCGAATTTAAACATCTTCTCTTTTGAGAACCGTGTCAAGCCATAACGTTTGGGAAAATTTATCTGCATCAACTGTGAGTGAGATTGCATGAGTAAATCCGTTTCTGTACCTCTGGATGTACCAAAAGATCAACAGAAAACCTATACCAGCAATTTTAAAACTATTACTCATGATACAGGCAGGCTCATGCTCTTTGCCGGGGATCAGAAGATTGAACACCTGAACGCAGACTTTTATGGTGAGGGGATTCACGAGGACGACAACGATCCCGAGCACCTCTTCCGTATTGCTGCAAAAGCAAAGATCGGATGTTTTGCCACCCAGCTCGGTCTCATTGCGCGATATGGGGCAGACTATCCCGATGTTCCATATCTTGTAAAACTGAACTCAAAGACAAACCTTGTCGGAACTTCTCAGCAGGAGCCATCATCAGGCCTTTTGACCACTATTGAGCAGGTGGTCAGATTCAGAAAAACCAGCGGTCTGAAGATCGTCGGAATCGGATACACAATATATCTTGGATCTGAGGCTGAAACAGAGATGCTTACGGCAGCTGCAAATGCAGTCTTTGAAGCACACCAGAACGGTCTTGTCACTGTACTCTGGATATACCCCAGAGGAAAGGCAGTCAAGGATGAGAAGGATCCGCACCTGATCGCAGGGGCAGCGGGAGTTGCAGCATGCCTGGGTTCTGATTTTGTCAAGGTCAACCCACCAAAGAAAGAGGGGGCCTCATCTGTCGAACTGATGAAAGAGGCAACAATGGCAGCGGGAAGAACCAGGGTTGTCTGCGCAGGAGGTTCCAGCGTTGATGGAGAAATATTCCTGAAGCAACTCTGGGAACAGATCCATATCGGCGGATGTGCAGGAAACGCAACAGGTCGCAACATTCACCAGAAAAGCCTCGATGAAGCTGTACGGATGTGTAATGCCATCTACGCAATCACGGTGCAGGATGCATCGGTTGAAGATGCTGTGAAAATATACGAGAAAAAATAAACTCCAGGTAACCTCTTTTTGTAAAAAATATCCGCAAAGGACTTTTTGATAACCTAATTTTTCTTCCTATTTTCCGATCTTCATCAATATCTCTTCAAGGGATGGATACTTGGACTCGATACGTTGGACGACACCGTCATGTCCGGTGATCTCCGAGGTCAGGACATTGAGATCTGGAACTGATCGAACCGTTGACACCCAGAGATTTCCACTCTTTTCAGTTCCTTCAGGTAGTATCATGGAACTTTCGTCAGGAAGGAGATACCAGACTTCATATCTGATAGAACCGAACTGCTCACGGAGCTCAGGCATTGTTCCCCTGATAACCACATCTCCCCGTTTTAATATCATCACCATGTCGCATATCTCCTCAACCTGATTGAGGTTGTGGGCAGAGAGGATGATCGTCTTCCCCTGCTTGCGCAGTTCTTTCAGATATTCTATTATGAACCGACTGGTCATCGGGTCAAGACCTGATCCTGGTTCATCATAGATGAGGATGGCAGGATCATGGATAAGTGTCCGGGCGATCGCAACCTTGCGTTTCATTCCCTTGGAGAGATTGCCGATCCGTTTGCCATCAGGATTTAATGACAACTGGGTAAGCAATATCCCTGCTCTGGCGTCGATGGTTACCCGGTCAAGTCCGTAGATCTCACCAAAAAAACGGAGATAATCAGGAACCAGCATCGTCTCATACAGGCGTGACTCTTCAGGCAGATACCCGAGCTGACACTTGATCTGCATGGGATCTGCAAGAACATCAACCCCGCCAATGGTGAGGCTCCCCGAATCCGGCATTATCAGGCCAGACAGGATCTTAAGCAGGGTAGTCTTACCTGCTCCATTGTGCCCGATAATTCCCAGGATCTGCCCCTCTGCACAGGTGAAGGATACATCATGAAGAACAGTAACCTCACCGTATCTCCTGGAGAGATGTGACGCCTCGATCATGCTTCTTTCTCCTGTACCCTGCATACCATAAAAGATACACGACCACTCTGACTGATGATTGATATATCGGGGCGTTCAATCACTCACCACTATGCAG
The DNA here is from genome assembly GCF_963668475.1 of uncultured Methanospirillum sp. Taxonomy (GTDB): domain Archaea; phylum Halobacteriota; class Methanomicrobia; order Methanomicrobiales; family Methanospirillaceae; genus Methanospirillum. The sequence continues at coordinate 99,802 of NZ_OY764544.1, read as the reverse complement.
ATGCTGCATCAGCTCGTAACTCTCTCATGCTGGGAGGTCAGACGTTTCTTCACCACGATGAGCAGGGATCTGCTCCCGATATCGGTGATACTCGTGATTCTTCTGGTCCTGGTGAGTGGATTTACTGCACAACACGGGATGCATCTGCAGGACGGACTGTACCGGATCGGAATTGACAGTCCGGCATACCTTGAGATCATCGGAGGAGATCCCAGGTACACGGTACATGATACAAGCAGGTTTCAGGGAGTCACCCCGCAGAACATCGGCCTTGATCTCAAGATCCAGACCGGCACAATTTTGCGATCATCAGGAGAGAAAGGCAGAGCTGCACAGAAGAGTTTTGAACGCGATTATCAGGCCTACTCTGACAGGATATATCAGCAGCAGGATGATCTCTTCGCTGCGTATCCTCTCTGGATTCAGAACGAGTATGTACCGAGCGAACTGAACTTTCTCGCAACCCAGAGCGGCCAGCAGATAGGTGTTCCCGGGCAGGCACAGGATGAGCCTCCTGAACCTGATCTCCCGGTAGAGGATGTGGCTCCTCCTATCTTATCTGTTCCCGCAGACTCTGAAGACCTTAGGTTGACTCTCGCCAACCAGATGAGCAAAGACCAGGAGCAGGTGAGCAGGTACACAGGGATTTTTTCAAAAAGTGACTCAACCCAGATACCATACAAAGTTCCCTCCCTGCTCTCTCCGCCCCTCCCGTTCGACACCATCATCTTCATCTTTGTCTTTATCTTTCCGCTCTACTTCACATCCCAGTTCTTCATGATGAGTATCATGAACGAGAGGACCCTCAGGCAGGGAGAAGCGCTTGTCGCTGCACCGATAAAACCGGCAGTCCTCATATTCGGAAAGATGCTGCCTTATGCTATCGGCATGGTGTTGCTGGCCTCTGCAATCCTGCTTGCAGTACAGGCAGACATCATGGCCATCCTGCCGCTCATCCCGGTAATTCTCTTCTTCCTTGCATTTGCCCTCTTCATCGGGATGGTGGCACGCAGTTATAAAGAACTCTCGTTTATCTCGATCTTCTTCTCGACCATCGCCACATCCTATCTCTTCTTCCCGAGCCTGTTTGCAAATGTCCATATTGTGAGCCTTCTCTCTCCGGTCACTCTTGTTGTGTACGTGCTGCAGGGAACAGGGTACACACTGATGGATTACCTGTACGCAACCTCTCTGTACTACCTGACAAGTCTCATCCTCTTTCTCATATGTATCAGGAACTTCAGGGAGGAGCAGCTCTTTACAGAGTCCGGTATGATATCAAAAATCAGACTCTACCTTGCCGGACTAGTGCAGCCGCGTCACTGGTGGTTCTCCCTTTTTCTCATCGGCCTGATCAGTATACCCTTCGTCCTCATGGCACAGATGATGTACCTGGTACTCTTCTTCAACCTCCCGATGCCCTTCTCACTGATTTTGATCATGCTGCTTGCAGCCTGGACCGAAGAGATGGCAAAAGGAGCAGGTATCATTGCATTGATAACAGCGATGCCAGGGTTTCTGAATGCCCGTATACTGGTAATAGCCTCTGCCCTCATCGCACTGGGATTTTTATTCGGAGAAAAATTGCTGCTATTTGTCACCATCTCACAGATATCAGACTCTGTATTCGGGGCAGCCCTGTTTCTGAGTATCGGTATGCTCTGGATGCCGTTCCTGCTCCATATGGCAGGAGTCTGTATCACCGGAGCCTCGGTCCTGTACAAGGGACCCAAGGCATTACCATTCGGACTGGCTCTTGCAACAACTGTTCATCTTATCTATAATCTCTATATGCTCAGGGGGTGGGTATGGTGAACCTGCAAAGGACCTGGGCAATTACCAAAAAGGAACTACGCGGACTAGCAAACGAGAAGACTATCCTTCTTGCTATCCTTCTGCAGCTCTTTATTGCGCTCTTCTCCTCATTCCTCATGGTCGGTCTCTCCGCGATGTACGATCCATCGTCATACGGAAGCGTTTCAGGAGTCAAATTCGGAGTAGGAGTGGTAGGCAATGATACGATCCTGACCCGGCTGATTGATGAAAATCCTTCATTCAGACCCTACCCGATGAACCTCTCTGTAGCACTTGGTGCACTGAAAGAACGAAAACTCGCTGCAGTAATCTGGACATCAGAAATCCTACCGGAGAGTAAAGACCCTGTCAGCCTGACTTTGTATACAATAAAAAATGATATTCAGTCTGCTGTCATCGAAGTAAAACTCAAGGAGGTTTTTCTGAAGTACGAAGATATCCTTCGTGATATCAGAAGTGATCGCATAACAAAGCATCCGGTCACCCTGACCTCCGCCAGAGCGGTCAACACGAATACTTTCTACGAGTTCATCTATGCTCTGCTGATACCGCTCCTTCTCTTCATGCCTGCGATCATATCAGCAGGCCTGGTTATCGATCTCATCACCGAAGAGTACCAGCAACAGACGATCGATACCCTGCGTACCACCCCGGCTTCAATGAACGAGATCGTCTGGGGAAAGATCGCTGCCTGTATTGTTCTTGTCCCTGCAGAGTCGGGTCTGTGGCTTGTGTTGCTTGTTCTAAACCGGATCAGGATAGGTTCACTTCCAGAGATCCTGCTTCAGGTGATCTTTGTATCATCTGCACTTATCCTGGTCGCAGCCGTCTTCGCAATGTATTACCGGGACCGTACAAAGGCACAGTTCATCTTCTCAACAGCAGCAGTAATCCTTCTTCTGCTCACGCTGGCATTTCCAGGAAACCCACTCAATATTATTGCCCAACTCGCCTCTGATTCCCCTGCCCCACTCTTCTGGCCGGTTCTTCTCATCTTTGTCTGCTTCTGCGTAATACTGACGGTGATGATCCGTTCACTCACAAGAAGGTCATCAGAGACGTAACAGTTCATCAGAAGACACTTCTTTTTTCGATAGGTTGATGCCTGATTTATCTCATATACGTTATCGTGGCTGATACATACTCATCATCAGGCTGGGCAGAGCTTATCAGAGGCAGTTCTCAAGGCAGGGAACTTGCAGGATTCTGGCGTCGTCTCGCTGCTGCGATAATTGATCTGCTTATTCTCTGTATAATCAGTGCCATAGCCGCGGCATACCTGGGACTTGGCGAAGGATGGAGGATGCTTCTGATGATAATCCGTAGACAAGCTGTTGTATCAGATGATGGAGTACCGATACACTCACTCATTCCGATGCCTGCTGCCACATTCATCCTAGTGGTTTTTATTCTGATCCCCTGGATCTACTTTGCAGCCCTTGAATCATCACGAAATCAGGCAACACTCGGCAAGATAGCATGCCGGGTGGTTGTATCAGACCTGCATGGAAAACCGCTTACATTTGCACGGGCAACCCTGCGGCATTTTTCTAAATATATATCAGGGATAATAGTGTTTGCCGGATTCATATGCATCGGATATACCAGGTACCATCAGGGGCTTCATGACGTAATCGCAGCCACGCTTGTCTGGTACCAACGTGAAACCGTAGAATAAACCAGGACCAGAATCTAATTATATTTCAAAAAAAGTGTTTTTTACCCACAACAGGGATACGAGACCGCCACCGGTTCCCGGTAGTTGAAATAGCTGTTCCATTTTGACTCCTGATCGCCGTTATTGATACCTGACTCAGCGAGCGACGCTGAGTTTTCAGCTTTTATTTTGCACTGGTACTCACCCAGAGCTTTCCAGTCTTTTGCTCTGATGATATCACCAAGTGAATCATACTTTGAGAGAGATGCATTTGCAGAGAGATTACTACTCTGGTTCTCCTGCCCTTCTGAAACCTGATCTGATGACGTATTGGTACCAGTGATATTTGAGGTGGAGTTCATAATGGAGGAGAAGGTCAGGTTTGACCTGGGAGACTTCGTACCGATAACAGATGTCTCGTTTGGTATCACACCGGCTGACACCTGATTCAGAGTGATGTTCATGCTGGAAGACCCTGAAAATTCTGAGGTATCACCTGGCGATCCATTTCCTTGTAGATCTGTCCCATTCAAGGGTGAACCGGCTGATACAAGAACAGCGCTCATACTAATACACACAATTATACAAACAGTAATCAGAGAGTAAACGTTCATATCAGGTTCCTCTTCGATGCAATTTTTTTTGAAGCCGCTCATGGTTCAATCATCTCAATCAGGTTCTGACTTCCATCAGGAGAGACTGTGAAGAGTTGGACATTGGTGGGAAGTCCAAGGATCTCTATACCTTCAGGATGGGATCTGAGTTCCATTCCTGCAAGTTCTTCTGATGAACAGATCACGGTCTGCTCCGGATGAGTCCCCCGTTCAATACGACAACTCATCACGATCTGATCACCTGCAGATACAACCATCCTGAGCCGACATGAACCGGGATGTCCGGAGGGGAGTACTACCAGAGGTACATGCCAGGCAACTACCAGTTCCAGCAGGATCCGGGCCTGTCGAAGTTCACCACCTTCTGGAGCTGAGATCACAACAAGATCACCAGTCTTCAGGTACTGACAGTACTCGTCAGAATTTGTCTCGATAAAGAGCGTGAACGGTTCACAAACAGTCCCAATAAGAAGAAAAGATGTTGAAGCCTGAATCAGGAGACCGGCACCTGAAACAGGTACAATCATGAAGATTCTGTAACGTTATCAGAACCACAGGAAGGGCAGATAATGTTCTTTCCAATTCCCTTGAATGTTCCCTGGCAATCCTTACACCTGTAGGTTTTGGCGTTCAGCCTTTCTTCAAGTTCCATGTCCATTGGGCCGCCGACAGAGCACATACTATCTCACCTGACACAGTATTCTCCGTTTGTCCTGATAAATCCTGTCAACCACTGAAGGTTTAGTTTATATTTCCATGATAAATCCACAATAAAATATTACAACAGGAAAACAACTTTAGCAGACACCCGCCATGGATAAGTAATGGCCTCAGGACATGAACCGACGCTGCAGGATCTCTCACGTGAATTTCATCTGAATCCGGAACTTGTCTGGACCATCGATCCTGATCGCAACTCCCGGGGAGGGATCACCGAGTATAATCCATGGGACCGGTTTCCTAATAGAAATGGTCTCATGGTTCACGAGTGGGGTGAAGGTCCTTTCTGCAGGTTCAGGATGCCGGGAAGATTCAGGGATCGATCAGGCATCTACATTCTTGTGGCAGGTGGAAAGATCGTGTTCATTGGATGGTGTCAGAACCTTGTCCAGCGGATGAATCAACATTATGGTACCATATCACCGCGAAAATGCTATGAAGGTTCAGAACCTGAGAACTGTCTGGTAAACCACCGTATCCTCGAAGCATCAAAAAAGAACCAGAAAGTTATGATCTACCTCCTTCAGGACGGTGATCCTGACCTGTGCGATCAGCTCATATCCAGTCTTTCACCCTCATGGAATCTTGACCTCTGACAACTCCTGATTCCTTCGCCTTCCTGCCTGGTTCCCTGTAATAAGAAAGTATATCTGCACTGGACAGGTGACATATAAGGCATGAAGATCCGCGGAATAGCGTCGATCATGGCACTGGCGCTCCTGCTTTGTTTCACTGCAGGGGTCTCCGCTGCCGAAAATACCTCAACAACCGAGTTGTTTGAGAAGGGTAACCAGTCCCTGCAACAGGAGAAATACGGAGATGCAATCTCCGCATTCAAACAGGTTGTTGAACTCGATCCTAAGGATGCCACTGCATGGTTCAAACTGGGTGGCTCATATCTGCAGAACGGCAACTTTTCAAACGCCTATGATGCATACCAGAATGCAACCACAGTCAACCCCGACTATGCAGACGCATGGGCAATGATCGGATACACACTCCTGTACGCAATGGTCCCACCAGATGCAGCAGGTGCTCTGACTGCACTTGAAAAGGCACAGTCTTCTCTCAAGGATGATGTGGGAGTCAAGATCAACTACGGTATCGCAAATCTCCTCACCGGGAACAGCGAAGTCGCAGCACAAACATTTGAAGAGATCACCCAGGCTGACCCCAAGAATGAACGTGCCTGGTACTGGCTTGGTATCTCTAAATCTGACAACGCTAAGTTAGAGGAAGGACTCGAAGCATACAGCAAGGCAGTCGAACTAAGACCTGACTATAAAGACGCCTGGTTTGCAAAAGGTGATGTAGAAGGATACCTTGGAAAAGTAAACGACTCTGAGACATCCTTCAACACGCTGCTTGGCATCAAGGGCGATTATGCAGAACCGTTCAAGACCACCACTGCAAATGATGCCGAAGTCTACTACCGGCTTGGAGTTATCCAGTATAACAACGGCAACCTTGAAGAGGCTGCAACGGATTTTGACAAGGCCGTCGAACTAGACCCCACCAACCACAACGCCTGGTACTACAAAGGACGTATCCAGTTTGATCAGAATGATCTTGCTGGTGCACGAACCTCCCTTGACAAGGCACTATCCCTGAAGAGTCAGTTTGCAAGCGCAGTATACTGGAAGGCACGTGTTGACCTGAAGGACAGGCAGTATGATGTTGCAATTGAAGGCCTCAAGAATGCAACCACCATCGACAGTAATCTCACCGATGCATGGTACTATCTTGGAGGAGTTCAGGGAGACACAGGATCTTTCGAGGATGCAGTCGCATCATTCACCAGACTCACTGAAATATCTCCGGAGTTCGCAGATGCCTGGTACTTTAAGGGGCTCGATGAATATCAACTGCTCAAACTCGATGATACAAAGAACTCACTTGAGCGTGCCCTGAACCTCACTTCAGCCACCTTCACACCTGAAATGCAGGCAAATGGCTGGTGGATTCTTGGTATGATCAATACGCAGAACGGAGACTCTGAAGCTGCAGCAACATCGTTCAACCAGTCGGTTGCACTCAACGCATCAAACAGTGCAGGCTGGAATGCATACGGTATCTCACTCAATGACCTCAAGAAGTACGATGAGGCACTCAAGGCAGTAGATCAGGCAATCTCAATTGACAAGGATACCTCTGAATACTACTACAACAAGGGAGCCATTCTCAGAAACCTGAACCAGACCGAGGATGCAGTCAAGGCATATGACGAGGCGATCGCTATCGATCCGCAGCCACGTGTCTACATGTCCAAAGGTATGGCTCTGATGAAAATCGGACAGGATGACAAGGCATTAGAGGCATTTGACGCTGGTCTGAAACTCGACGAATCACTGGCTGTTCTCTGGTACAACAAGGCCGGAGCATTATACAACCTCGGCAAGTACGATGAGGCTATGACAGCAGTAGAAAAAGCCCTTGAACTTGATTCAACCTACGAAGTTGCACAACAGCTCAAAGAACAGATCACCAGCAAGGCTGGTGGTTCTGCGGACAACACAACTCCATCAGAGAAATTCAATTCCACATCTGATGAAAGTCTGAACATAACACAGTCGGTAGGAGCTACACCGACCCGAGCTCAGTCAGAATTTAATTCCTCATAAAAGAAGAACACAACCAGATCTTTGAACTAACCTTTTTTCTCTTTTTGTGTCCAACCATAATACACCAGCAGTACACTGTTTTCTCAGCAGAGAAGGCTGAATTACAGAGACCTGCCATTCCCGGCAATCAGCCAGATCGCCGATATCAAAGAACAGGTTCGTTTATGGATGAGCAGGAAAAAGACCTGATAATGCTCCGGGCAGTCGAACATGCCAGACGTTCTGAGTATGAGCAGTCGATCTCATGTATCGATCAGATCCTTGAAGAAGAACAGGATGATCCGCTTGCTCTATTCAACAAGGGGTTCACCCTCCGTATGGCAGGGCGTCAGGAGGAAGCACGAACAGTTTTCAACAGACTTATACAGATCTCACCCCACACGCCAGGGGTGCATTTCCAGCTCGGTATGATCGCGGCCCAGGCCGGTGAACTTACCCGGGCTCTCACGTTATTTACTCAGGCCACCCGGCTTCACCCCTTCTCTTCTGAAGCCTGGTTTGAACTCGGGGTTACGATGTTCGGACTAGGCCGGTTCAGGGAAGCGAAAGAAGCACTGCAGCATGGCTCAGTTTTTGATCCTGAAAATCCTGCAATTTGGGATCAGATAGGTCTCTGCTGCCAGCGGGAAGGTGAACTTAAAGAGGCACTAAGATCCTTTGACCGGGCTCTAGAGATCAGCCCTGAAGATCAGCAGGTACTCTATCATCGGGCCCGGGTTCTTGAGCAGATGGGTGATCGAACCGGGGAGATAGCCTGCTATGATGAACTGATCAGGATCAGTCCGGAGGCCGTATATCCCTGGCTCAAAAAGGGCCTGGCCCTGATGGTAGCCGAAGAGTACGAGCGATCGCTCAGCTGTTTCTCAGTCGCTGCAAAACTCGAGAACCCGGGACATATGCCATTCCTTCTTAAAGGACTGGTCCTGGCGATCCAGGGAGAATTTGAGGAGGCAATTGAGTGTCTCCGTGAGGCACACAGACTTGCACCATCTGAATCTGACATTGCCCTTCATCTAGGGAGGGCACTCGGATCTTCTGACCGGCCGCAGGAAGCGATAGAAGCGTTCAACCAGGTACTTGAGGTGAAACCTGACTCGCTTGAGGCATATGATGGGAAAGTCAGGGCTCTCTTTCAACTCGAAGAGTGGGAAGAGATCTGTAGCATCTGTTCAGAATGTCGCCTCAGGGATCCCAAAAACCATGTGTGGTACCTCTTCGAAGCGAAAGTAAAAGGCTGGCACACAGGTAAGCCTGAGGAGGCCATTGCACTGCTTGAAGAAGGCAGGTCGATAATCCCCGATGATGACCACCTGGATCTCGCTCATGCAGATCTGGCTGTTGAAACCGGCAGGCAGGATATTGCCTTCACGATCCTGCAGGATGCACTTACCCGTGATTCCAGAAGAGTCTCATGCCTGTATCGTCTTGCCAGACTCTCTGCTGAACGTGGACTCCATGAAGATGCCGCAGGATTCCTTGAACAGATTCACCAGTTGAGACCTGATGACATTCATATACTCCGCCTTACAGGGGAAGCATACGAAACCCTCGGTGATCCTGAAAAAGCACTTGAGCGGTACACCTCTGCTTTGATAATCAGACCTGATGATGCAGAACTCTGGCTGTCACGTGCGAGGATCCTTCTGGACCTTGGTAATTCTGATGATGCACTGATCGCATCACGACAGGCAACATCCCTCACTGAAGACAGGTATGATGCATGGATTATTCAGGGGCGATCAGAGATCGAATGCTCCAGGTTTCATGACGCATCCCGGAGCCTGACCCGGGCAACCGGGATAGAACCTGACAACCCTGAATGTTGGCGTCTGCTTGGTGATGCTTTAGAATCTGACCGGGAGGGACGGGCTGCCTGTATCGCATACGATAAGGCACTTGCACTTGACAATTCTGACCATGCTGCCAGGGAAGGAAAGATCCATGCACTTCTCTTTCTTGGGGAATGGGATGCAGCGATCAGAGAGTATGATACCGCCCTCTCCCTGAAAGGCGATAACTTCTGGGATCTCTATGGAAAGGGAATGGTTCTGATGGATATTGATAGAGAGGATGAGGCCCGGATCTGTCTTGAGCGATCTGAAGCGTTCAGTCATCAGGATCCACGGGCATTGTTTGCACTTGGGAATGCCTGGGCTGACCTGACCGAGTTCTCACGTGCCGATGAGTTCTATGCCCTCTCTCTGGAGGCAGATTCTGAAAATGCAGAGGTCTGGAATATGCGGGGTCACACTCTCCGTGATGCAGGAGATCATGTTGAGGCCATACAGTGTTTCGAACGTGCAATGGACCTTGACCCTGAAGACGGAGACTCGTACCTGAGCAGAGAGTCATGTATGAGGATTCTGAAAGGTGAAGAGACGGCGCCTCATATCATTGTGAAAAATCGAGATTCTATTATGAAGGACGTTGAATAGTACAACCAAAGGATCGCAGATATGGATGAGACTCATGCAATATGGATAGAAAAATACCGGCCGCGAAAACTGGCTGATATTGTTGGTCAGCCCGAGATCATCGAGCGGCTGAGATCCTATGTCAGTAAGGGCGAGATGCCACACCTCCTGTTCACGGGAACTGCGGGTGTAGGAAAGACAACCGCTGCCGTTGCCCTGGCACGGGAGTTCTTCGGCGATGACTGGCAGATGAACTTCAGGGAGCTCAATGCATCAGATGAGCGTGGTATCGATGTGGTGCGTACCCAGATCAAGCAGTTTGCACGAACCTCTCCCTTCGGCAATTCTTCCTTTAAGATCCTCTTCCTCGACGAAGCTGACGCCCTGACCAATGATGCCCAGTCTGCCCTGCGCAGAACGATGGAGACCTACGCCCAGACCTGCAGGTTCATACTCTCCTGTAACTACTCCTCAAAAATAATCGATCCGATACAGAGCAGATGTGCCATCTACCGGTTCCGACCTCTCTCGAAGGCTGCGATCACCGAGATGGTCTCGCGGATCTCTGCGGACCAGAATCTTGAAGTAAGTTCTGAAGTTGTGGACGCGATCTTTTATGTTGCCCAGGGTGATATGCGCAAAGCGATCAACGCGTTGCAGGGTGCAGCAATCCTGGAGAGGGCGATCGAACCTGCCATGATCTACGCGATTACGGCAACCGCACGGCCGGATGAGATCGAGGACCTTATTCTCCTCTGCCTGTCTGGTAATTTTGAGGGTGCAGGCAGGGTTCTGGATCAGTTACTTCATGACAGGGGGATCTCTCCACAGGAACTCATCGGCCAGCTCTACCGGGCCCTCATTAAACGGGATCTTCCCGAGGGTGTGAAGGTTAAGATGATCGATCACCTGGGAGAGACAGACTTCAGACTCTCGGAAGGTGCATCAAGTGATATACAGATGCAGTCCCTGATCGCAAAGTTTGTGATCTGCGGTAAAGAGATCTGACGATTCATCGTACCGGTACCATATATCTATATGTGGAGAAAAAAACACCACAATAGATAGAAATGACAGAGTTCCTCATCTTCATGGTTGCCGGTAGGCAATTTGGCATTCCAGTGCCGGTTGCTGATCATGTGGTGAGGATGGTTGAGATCACCCGGGTGTCTGCAGCTCCGGAGGCAGTTGCAGGTATCATCAACTATCATGGGATGATCATCCCTGTCTTCTCTCTCCGTGCCCGGTTTCTGCTTCCTGACAGATCTCCTGATCCTATTGACCTGCTTATTGTTACATCAACCACCAGGAGAAAGGCAGCTCTGATCGCGGATCAGGTGATCGGAGTAATGGATATTTCTGAAGATCTTATAGACGCCGACTCAGTACTCCCGGGGATGATCGGAGTCCATGGAGTGGTAAAGACCGCTGATGGAATGATTCTGATCACCGACCCGGACCAGTTTCTTCTTCCCGATGAAGAAGAAACACTCTCGACAGTACTCAAAAGACAAAAAGGGGACAAAGCCTGATGCCTGACACACTTCCTTCAGATGATCTTCAGAGAGTGTACAGGTTTGTCAACGAGAGGATCGGATTTGCGTATGCACCGGACCGAATGTCAGATCTTGAAAGAGGTTTTTTTACAGCATGCCAGGATCTCGGACTTATCGATCCTGCCTCGTGTATTCAGGCACTCAATGATCCAGCCCGGGCTTCTGCTGTTGAAGAGGCACTCATAAAAAAACTCACGATCGGTGAGACCTACTTCTTCAGGGATAAATTTCTCTTTCAGCAGCTTCGGGATCACCTTCTCCCGGACCTTATCAGAACACGCCGGGTATCAGGAAAATACCTGCGTATCTGGTCTGCCGCGTGTAGTACAGGCGAAGAGTCATACTCACTCGCTATCCTTATAAATTATCTGATCCCTGACATCAATGACTGGGAGGTCACAATCCTTGCGTCAGACATAAATCCCGGTTCCCTCCATGCGGCACAGAAAGGGATATACTCGCGATGGTCTTTTAGAGAAGAGTCACCGGTTCCGATCGATCGGTATGTCCTCCCCTCCATCGATGGCAGATTCCAGGTTTCAGATCAGATAAGAAGGATGGTCAGGTTCAGCAGGCTGAATCTCATCAATGACCGGTATCCCTCTCCCCTGACCGGTACTATGACGATGGACCTGATCCTCTGCCGTAATGTGTTAATGTACTTCTCTTCAGAACTCGCTTCCGGGGTTGTTGACCGGCTTAACTCCGCACTCATTGAGGGAGGATGGCTTGTTGTCAGTCCCCAGGAGATCAGTTATGCACAGCACCCGCACTTCATTCAGGTAAAACGCAGTTCTGTCTTTCTCTTCAGAAAAGGAACTGAGGATGAGAAGAAAGATACTCCCCACACAATCCTAACCCCTCCGGTTACCGGGATTGAAATTGATCAGGACGAGATGCCCGGAGAGGGTATCCCGGATTCTGTCAGAGCAAAATCGCTACATAAAAAGAAGTCTTCAATCCAAGATCTCGGCAGCCCCCTTCAACCCCTGAATCCTGTAGTAATACGATCTCAAAAACTGCAGACCCCGCTCGCTAGCAGGAACCCAACGGCAGAAGACGTGAACCCTGATCTATTGATCCAGGCAGGCAGACTGAACGAGGCTGAACTCATACTTCTGGAAGAAGATTCCCCATCCCCAAAGATTATATCAACAATGGGAATGCTGGCAAAGATCTATGCGGATCAGGGTGACCCGGACCACGCACTCGGATGGTGTGACAGAATCCTTTCAGTCGATCCTCTCTATGCCGGAGCGTATCACCTCCGTGCAGCGATACAACAGGATCAGGGCGATCTCCCTGCAGCCATCCAGTCACTGAGACAGGCACTCTATGCTGAACCAGATTACATTCCTGCACACCTGATGCTCGGGACGGCCCTGCGGTCGCAGGGGAGGCAGCCCGAGGCAAGACGACATTTTCAGATTGCACTTGATCTCCTCTCATCTATGTCAGATGATGCACCGGTGGATGAGACCGACGGAATGCCAGCAGCCCGTGTCCGTGAGATGGTCCGGACACTACTTACAGGGGTGACACCCTGATGAATGAAAATGCCGATACTGGCCCTGTCTCTTCAGGTGAAATCGTCATCACTCTTTCTGCCACAGAGATCCTGGCGCAGAGGGCACGTGAACTTGCATCTCCGATCAGTGAGGAGCGTGAAGACGAATCCGGGGTTGAAGTACTGGAGTTTCTCCTATCAGGCGAGCACTATGCAATAGATATGGAGCATATAAGGGAGGTTGCCCTGCTGAAAGAGATCACGTATCTTCCGGGAACTCCCGCGTTCATCCTTGGCATCATCAGCCTTCACGGATCAATACTCTCGATCATTGATCTCAGGACAGTCCTCGGCATACCTCCCAAGGGACTGACTGACTTTAACCGCATCATCGTCCTTTCAGGAGATGAGATGACATTCGGAGTACTGGCAGATGCAATAGTAAGAACCAGGATGATACGTACTGATCAGGTCAACAGGCCGCCTCCAACGATCAGCGGACCCGGGGCAGCATATCTGACAGGGGTTCTACCGGGACCACTGATGATTATAGATGCTAAAGTTCTGCTCTCTGATCCGGCGATGGTGGTAGGAGATGAATGAACACCGATGGTTGAAAAAATTGGGAAATATGTGAGTTTCTATGAAATTGTTTGATAACACCCGGATAGGGTATAAACTGGTAGGAGGATTTCTGGCAGTCTGCCTGATAATGGTTGCCATTGCAATCTTCGGAGTTGTAAACATGCAGGGGATTGCCAAAAATAATGATCTCATGTATGAGCAGGCACTTCTGCCAGTTCATACATTGGATCAGGTCGATACCCAGATAGGAAACATCAGGACAAATATACTCAGGTACACCCTTTTCCCTGAGGAACGAGTTGCACTGAAAGAGAACCTTTCAAGTTCATTTACACTCCTGGAGACCACCATCAATAGTTACAAAGCAAATTACACAGACCCCACAAATAGTGCAGATATCGACAGATTATCAGGGCTCATAAAAGAACTGAATCAGTCCTTCCAGCCAACAATTGATGCTGCCGACGCCGGGAAGCAGAATGAGGCAGTACAGACACTCGCCGCATCAAGCAGAACGGTCACGATCCGCAACGAAATATATGCTATCATCGATACCAGGATCGCTAATTCACTCAAAGAGGCAGACAATATCAGGACGAGCAGCAACGCTACTGCCACTTTTTCAGCAATTGTATTCATCATCGTCACTCTTATCGTAGCAGTCTGTTCACTCGGATTCGGGCTTTACCTCTCCCGGAGTATTACAACACCACTGGAAGAGGCAGTCTCTGTTGCAGAAAAGATAGGCAGGGGAACCTGTTCTGCACGAATCTCATTCAGACGTGAGGATGAGATCGGAACACTGGGAACTGCACTAAACCGGATGGGAGAGTCCATCACTGCCATGATCACCGACACTCGGACTCTCACAAGGACGGCCCTGAATGGCGAACTATCTGTCCGGGCAGATCCTGCTCAGCATGAAGGAGATTTCAGAATTATTATTTCTGAATTCAATGCGACGCTGGACGCTGTCATAGGACCACTCAATATCGCGGCCGAGTATGTAGACAGGATAGCCAAAGGAGATATGCCCCCGATCATCACCGAATCATACAACGGGGACTTCAATGAACTCAAGAACAACCTGAATACATGCGTTACTGCCATTAATCTCCTGATAGAAGACTCTCGAATGCAGAGCGAGGCAGCCATAAGAGGAGAACTCAGCATAAGGGCAGATGCATCCAGACACCGGGGAGACTTCAAAAAGATCGTGGAAGGAGTGAATGCCACCCTTGATGCCGTCATAGGACCGCTCAATGTCACAGCCGAGTACATCGACAGGATAGCCAAAGGTGAGATCCCGTCACATATTACCGATCCATACAATGGTGACTTCAATGAACTCAAGAATAACTTAAACACCTGTATCGATGCAATCAACCTTCTTATAAATGATATCGGATCCCTAAACGACATGGCAGTACGGGGAGAACTTCTGGCACGTGCTGATCCCGGACGTCATGCAGGTGATTACCGGAAGATCGTGGAGGGGATGAACTCGACTCTTGATGCAGTTGTCGAGCCTCTCCACGAGGCGATGCGTGTATCCCAGGAGTTTGCATCAGGTAACTTCAGTGCCAGGATGAACGAGATTCTTGATGTGAAAGGAGACTTCGTTGAGTTCAAAAACGCACTCAACGAGATCGGAATCGAACTCTCACGTATGATGAAGATGATCAATGAGGAACTCTTTGAATCAGTCAACGTCCTCTCGGCAGCTTCAAGTGAGATCCTCTCGGTCACTGCAGAACTCTCATCAGGTACTGCTCAGACAGCAACCTCAGTCAACGAGACTTCAGTCACCGTAGAGGAGGTAAGAAAGACCACCGAGATTACCAATGCAAAGGCAAGAAACGTATCAGATAAGTCTGTTGCAGTGAGTCAGGTTGCCCAGGCAGGTCAGGAGTCGGTAGACGAGATCCTTGCAGGCATGACCCACATCCAACAGCAGATGGAATCGATTGCTGGCAGTGTTGTCAAACTCAGCGAGCAGAGCCAGGCCATTGGAGAGATCATCGCAACAGTAACAGACATTGCAGAACAGTCCAACCTCCTCGCCGTGAACGCATCCATAGAAGCAGCAAAGGCAGGCGATTACGGACGGGGATTTGGGGTTGTCGCTCAGGAGATCAAGAGTCTTGCCGAACAGTCAAAACTTGCAACAACCCACATCAGGACCATCCTTACCGATATCCAGAGAGGGATCAGTTCAACCGTGATCTCTACTGAGCAGGGAACCAAAACCGTTGCAAACGGGCTAAAAATGAGCAACGAAGCTCGTGACGCTATTGCAGCCCTTACACAAAATATCAATGAGGCAGCAAAAGCTGCAATCCAGATCACGGCCTCGAGCCAGGAACAGGTCGTCGGAATGGATCAGATCTCCTCAGCCATGGAGAGCATCAGGATGGCTGCGCAGAACAACCTCGAAGTGACCAGACAGGTTGAAAAAACTGCCAAAGATCTTCATGACCTTGGGATTACCCTGAAGCAGATCACCGAACGCTTCAAACTCTGATGAGGCTGGCATGGCTTTGAACGGGGACGAGTTTCTGGCCCAGCTACTTGAGACATTCCGGGGAGAGGCTCAGGAGCACCTGGAAGCCATAGCATCAGGCCTGCTTGTGCTAGAACAGAGCGGAACCCCTCGCGATGAGTATGATCGGGTGATTGAACAGGTCTTCAGGGAGACTCATAGTCTGAAAGGTGCTGCCCGGGCGGTCGGGCTCAGGGAGATCGAGACCCTCTGCCAGCAGCAGGAGAGTGTCTTCTCTGCGGTGAAGAAAGGAAGTCTTACCCTCTCACCAGACTCGTTTGATCTCTTTCATGAGGTCATTCATGCGGTTGAGCAACTGCTAGCCCAGGAGAAAGGAGTAAAGACCGCTGATCTTATCAAAAAGCTGAAAAGTATTTCTGCTGTATCTTCGACAGAACCAGCACCTGCCCGGCCAAGATCTTCCCCGGGGATATCAGGACAGGAATATCCAAAATCCTATACCCTTTCTCCTGAAAAAACCGTTGAGCCCATCAGTACAGATCATCAACCAGGGCAGACCGGAGAAAAAACCCCTGTGATCCCGCATGCGATTGTCCGTCCAATCGAACCGACACAGGTGAGACCCACCACAGAACCTGAGCAGAAGATACCTGTACCTGAAAAGCCCCAGCCAACTGGTGGTTTAAGGGCAGGTCCCACCATCAAGATCTCATCTGATCGCCTTGAAACACTCTTTGCAAGAGCAGATGATCTGATGGGTGCACGACTTGCAGTCAGCCAGCGCTCAACGTCCATCCGTGATCTGCTTCAGAGTTTTCTTGCATGGAGATGGGCATGGACACAGATCACAACCGATATCGAGCATCTGCGGACCGGTGCTGAAGCATCAGGGTTTCAGTTTGCAGAATCCGAACACATCGCTGAATTTCTGGATTATAATCATGGGTTCATCCAGACTCTTGAGAAGGAACTGACCTCAATATCCAGGGCAGCGGCACGAGATCATTATCTCCTTGATACCGCAACCACGGAACTTATCGATGAGATAAAACAGGTCATCCTTGTACCTGCCTCTTCGATCCTTGAGGTGTATCCCCGTGTAGCACGCGACCTGGCACGGGAACACGGGAAGAACGTTGATGTCACCATCTCTGGTGCTGAGATAGAGATCGACAGGAGAATACTCGAAGAACTCAAAGACCCGATCCTCCATATCATCAGGAACAGCATTGATCATGGGATCGAATCTCCTGACGTAAGAAGAAAAAAGGGAAAACCGGACAGGGGAGAGATCAGGATTACGGTCTCCCACCTCCGGGGCCACCAGGCTGAGATCCGCATCTCTGACGACGGAGGAGGCCTTGAGCAAAAGACCATACTCTCGACTGCCATTTCCAGGGGAATCATCACAACGGAAGAGGCAGATGATCTCCTCCCTGATCAGATCAACCGTCTGATCTTTAGATCAGGTCTCTCTACAAGTACAACTGTCTCAACCGTATCAGGCCGCGGACTCGGTCTGGCTATTGTGCTTGAAAAAACAGAACAGATCGGTGGCAATGTCAGGGTTGAGTCTGGGCCTGGCGGGACATCATTCGTGCTGACCTTGCCGCTGTCACTCGCTACCTTCAGGGGAATCGGAGTTACAACCAGCTGCCATCAGTACTTTCTTCCGCTTCGCTCAATTGAACGTGCTATGCGTATTGTGCCTGATGATCTGAAGACCATCGAGAACAGGACAGTTGTGGAGATCGGTGATGAACCTTTAGCGGTTATCAGCCTGGCCCAGATACTTGGACTACCTGATTCAGGGATCTCTTCAGATAAACCACTTCACCTGATGGTCACATCAGCTTCCGGAGTCAGATTCGGACTGCTCGTAGATGAGGTGACAGGAGCACAGGAGATTGTGGTAAAAAATCTCGGTCCGCAGTTGAAACGTGTCAGGCATATCAGTGGCGCTTCCATAACCGGTGACGGAGTCGTTATTCCGGTCATCAACTGCGAAGACCTGGCTGCAACAATTATGGGTATGCCACACCTGCCCCAGCCACCCTTGATACAAGACGAACAACCCGGACAGCGGAGCATTCTGGTAACAGAAGATTCAATTACATCACGTATGCTTCTTAAAAATATCCTGGAAGGAGCGGGATACCTTGTCGAGACCGCGGTCGATGGAGTTGACGCACTCATCAAATTAAAACAAAAACCGGTTGATATCGTCGTCTCTGACGTGGACATGCCACGAATGAATGGGTTTGTCCTTACAGAAAAGATCAGGGCTGATCCTGCATTTGCTGAGATCCCTGTCATTCTTGTCACGTCGCTAGACTCCAGGGAAGACCGTGAACACGGGATCACAGTTGGTGCAACAGCGTACATAGTTAAAAGCAATTTTGATCAGAGTAACCTGCTTGAAGTGATCAGCAGACATATCCTGTAGAAGCATTCCATGATTCACGTCCTCGTTGTTGATGACTCGAAGGTCTCACGTGATCTTCTTTCTGGTATTCTTGAATCAGAGCCCGACATATCAGTGATCGGAACAGCTTCTAATGGCACAGAAGCGGTCAGGCTTGCAAAGATCCTCACTCCTGATATCATAACGATGGATATCAACATGCCGGGAATGGACGGGTTTGAGGCTGCCAGACAGATCATGGAGGAGTCGCCGGTCCCGATCATCATCATAAGCGGTGTTGACAATCTCGCCGAGATAGCTGCCTCATTCAGGGTCATGGAAGCCGGAGCTCTGGCGATCCTCCCAAAACCTCCACATCCGACAAGTCAGGAGTTCCCTGTAAAATCTCAGGAGATCATCAACGCGATCAGAACATATGTTGAGATCAAGGTAGTCAGGAGAGCCAGAACTCATCGCCAGAAACACAATATCCCTGACCTTACAATAATTCCAAAGGGTGTTCCCCCGCGGTTGATCGCTATCGGTGCCTCTACCGGTGGCCCGCCGGTGATCCAGACGATACTGCGCCTGTTGGATCCGAAATTCCCTCTACCTCTGGTTCTGGTTCAACACATGTCACCGGGATTCATCCATGGATTTGCAGAATGGCTCTCCGAATCAACAGGGTTCAGAGTGAAAGTTCCAGAGGAGAATGAGAAAATTCTCCCTGGAGTCTTATACGTAGCGCCTGACAATATCCAGACAGGGGTGTCAAGCGATCTTCGAATTCTCCATGCAGATGCTCCGCCTGAACATAATCTCCGCCCTTCAGTCTCATACCTGTTCAGATCGGTGGCAGGAAACATCGGACCTGCAGCAGTGGGAGTGCTTCTGACTGGTATGGGAACAGATGGATCACAGGAACTGCTTGGGATGAGAAAGAGAGGAGCAATAACCCTTATTCAGGATCGCGCCAGTTCTATAGTGTACGGGATGCCTGGAGAGGCCATGCGGATCGGTGCTGCATCGCTTGTCCTCTCTCCTGAAGAGATCGCACAGGAACTCCGAGTACTGGCCGGATAGCGGTGAGAAGAGATGAACGATACAAGGAGATATATTCTGATTGCAGAGGACAGCAGAACTCAGGCTGATATGCTCTGCTATCTGCTCAACCAGGCCGGATACGAGACCGGTGTTGTTGAGAGCGGAACCGCTGCCCTCGTTGCAGTCAGACAGCGGATGCCTGATCTGATCCTTACCGATATAGTAATGCCAGGAATGGACGGGTACGAACTCTGCTCGGCCATACGATCTGATCCTGCCATTGCCCACCTGCCAGTGATCCTCGTCACACAACTCTACGACCCTGAGGACGTGATTCGGGGCATCAGCTGCGGAGCCAACAACTTTATCATAAAGCCATATGACTCAACCGGCCTACTTGCCGGTATCGATGCGGTTCTTCACCCGCGGAAGACTCCTGCAGATGAGAAGGGTAGTATCAACATACAGTACAAAGGGAATCAGTACACAGTCAGATCTGACAGGAATGACATCCTGAATATTCTTCTCTCGATCTACGGAACAGCAGTCACCAAGAATGTGGAACTTGAACAGGCGACAGACCGGCTGAATGTGCTGACCGGCAGCCTTGAAGAACTGGTCGTTGACCGGACCGTGGCACTGCAACGAACAACTGACACGGTTGAACATCTGCTCATGCAGAAGAACGAACTTATCACCAAGATCGGGCATGATCTGAAGACTCCGCTCACTCCCCTGGTTGCACTTTTACCCCACGTTCTGAAGCATGAACAGGACTCAGAACTGAAAGAGATCCTTGATGTTCTTGTCAACGATGTGAATGTACTGAAAGGGCTGGTTGAAGAGATTCTCAAACTCTCCCATCTCAATCAGGAGTCATTCTCCATGGAAACGGCTGATATCTCACTCAGCCGTGTTGTTCACGAAGTGATAGACGGGTATGCCTTCTCTATAAGACAGTTCAATCTCCTCGTCCACAATCACATCCCATCCGAATGTGTTGCTCACATCTCTCCGTTTCATGTCACAACCATCTTTGACAACCTGATCTCCAATGCCATCAAGTACAATATCAGGGGGGGAACCATTACCTGCAGGGTCTTTGATGAAGGCGAATTCTGGGCGGTTACAATCGCAGATACCGGGATCGGACTGACACAGGATGAGGCAAACAGGGTATTTGAGGAGTTTTACAAGGCTGATCCCTCACGACATGATCACTCATCACATGGTCTCGGTCTCTCGATTGTCCAGCGTATTGTCATGTTTTATGGTGGAAGTATTACTGTTTCAAGCCCAGGAAAAGGCAAGGGAACGACATTTCAGGTTCGTCTTCCCAAGACGGTGATTCAGTAAATGGAGAATCTCTGATGGAATCCATCCCTCACTCAGATGTCTCTATCCTCATCGTTGAAGATAGCAAAACACAGGCAACAATGCTTCAGCACCTGCTTGAGTCTGCCGGATACCTGGCCCTTGTTGCAAATAACGGTGAGGAAGCACTGCAGATCCTTGCCGGACAACGCCCCTCTCTCATCCTGACCGACATCGTGATGCCAGGGATGAGCGGATACGACCTATGTCTTGCGATAAAGAGTGATCCAAGAACATCATCCATCCCGGTAATTCTGGTGACCCAACTTTATGATCCCCAGGATGTTATTCAGGGTCTTGAATGCGGCGCTGACAATTTTATCATCAAGCCGTACGAAAATCAGTATCTTCTCTCCCGCATCGAGATCATCATCGCAAACCGGTTCCTTCAGCAGAGCGAGACGATGAACATCGGTATCGAGGTGTACTTTGCAGGGAAACGTCATTTCATAACGTCCAACCGGCTTCAGATCCTCAACATACTTCTCTCAACCTACGAGATCGCGATTCAGAAGAACAACGAACTGGCAGAGACCAAGGACAGGCTTGCTGCACTGATCGAGCAGTTGAGCGAGACCAATGATACGCTTCAGAAAGCCAATGATGATCTGAGTTATGAGATCACCGAGCGAAAACGAATTGAGGGTGCACTCTCACAGGCAAATTCCAAGCTCAATCTCCTCTCCTCTATCACACGGCATGACATGAAGAATATCCTCATGGCGATTCGGGGGTATCACGACCTTTCGATATTGGGGAATCCGGATCCAGCGTTTAAAATGTATCTTGACAAGGAGACGGATCTCTTTGCTAAACTTGCTAACCAGATCGAATTCACAAAACTCTATGAAGAACTCGGGACCTATGGAGCTGTCTGGACTCCCCTCAGCATGGTGAAGGGTATCGTCTTTCCTAAGTCACAGGCAATCGATCTTACCATCACCCCGGAAGCTCTCAAATATGAGATCTTTGCAGATCCGCTGATCGAGAAGGTATTCTACAACCTCTTTGAAAATTCAGTCAGGCATGGCGGCGGTGTAACCTGCATAAGCCTCTCTGCAGAGCCTGATGGAGACAACCTGCGAGTGTGTATAAAAGATAATGGGTCAGGAGTTACTGACGAAGAGAAAGAACAGATATTCATGCGGGGGCATGGGAAAAACACAGGGCTTGGCCTCTTTCTGGTTCGTGAGATCCTCTCGATCACTGATATATCAATAACCGAGATCGGCAGAGAAGGAGAGGGTGCATGCTTTGAACTGATAATCCCCACCGATGCGTTCCGCATAATCCCTGCCTGATTATCTTACAGGCCGCTCTTTTGGCTGTTTCATAGCAATGAACAACTATCATCCATGCAAGCGAATAGTATAGGACCCTTCATCAATCATGACCCCTGCAGACAATAGTGACGAGATCGAGATAACTGACCGGGATGCTGACTGGCATAAATTCCTGAAAAGCAGATACAAGAAAGAACTTGACGAGATATCACGTGAGTACCCCTTCCGACGCTCTCTCTATATTAATTATCACGATATCGAGAGTTTCGGAAAAACCGGTACACAGATGGCTGATGAACTCCTGGAGAACCCGGGCAAGGTTATTGGCGATATAAGGGATGCAATAAAGAATCACCGGTTAATAAAAGTAAAAAAGGAGAAAGACCCCGCCGATGCCAATATCAGGTTCCTCTCACTTCCCCGCAAGATCGCAATCAGGGAGATCAGGTCTGATCATATCGGACAGATGATAAGCGTTGAAGGCATCCTGCGCAAGACCACCGAAGTCAGACCCAGGATCACACTCGCTGTCTTCAGGTGCCCGTCAGGGCATAGGACCGTAAAGGCACAGGGGTATGGACCGTTCATCGAACCTGAAGGCTGCACTGCAGACGGCTGTACTCAGAAGAAACTGGAACTGATTCCACGTTTCTCCCGATTCGTTGATTCACAGAAACTTCGTATCCAGGAGTCGCCCGAAGGGCTTCGCGGAGGCGAGCAGCCTCAAACGATCGATGTTGATGCTGTGGATGATATCACCGGAATCGTCACGGCAGGGGACAGAATTGTAATCAATGGGATTCTCAGATCCATTCAGCGCAACTCCTACGGAACAAAATCCACAATCTTTGATATCTACATCGAGTGCAATTCCATCGAGGTTGCTGAGAAAGAGTTTGAAGAGGTCAACATCAGCGAAGAGGATGAGAAACAGATCATCGCACTCTCTCAGGACCCGATGATCTACCGGAAGATCGCTCACTCAATAGCTCCCACAATCTTTGGCGTGGATGATGTGAAAGAGGCGATCGCTCTTCAGCTTTTTGGCGGTATAGCCAAGGAGATGCCTGATGGCACGAGGCTCAGGGGTGATATCCACGTCCTCCTCATCGGTGATCCTGGTATCGCAAAGTCGCAGATGCTCAGGTACGTGGTAAAACTCTCTCCCCGTGCTATCTACACATCAGGTCAGTCATCGACTGCTGCGGGCCTTACTGCAACGGCTGTCAAGGACGAGTTCGGTGATGGTCGGTGGACACTTGAAGCAGGAGCACTCGTGCTGGCAGATATGGGTGTAGCCTGTGTGGATGAGATGGACAAGATGGATAAGAATGATAGGTCCGCCCTACACGAGGCTATGGAGCAGCAGTCCATTTCGATCGCAAAGGCAGGGATCACCGCCACACTCAAGTCCCGGTGTGCTCTGCTCGGTGCAGCAAACCCGAAGTACGGGCGTTTTGATGACTTCGCACCTATCGGTGAGCAGATCAACATGCCACCATCTCTGCTCTCACGTTTTGACCTGATCTTTGTCCTCGCAGATAAGCCGGAACATGAACGTGACCTTGCTATCGCAGAGCATATGATCAAGGCCCACAGCGTGGGAGAACTGATTGCACAACACAGCCGGACACCGATCGACGGCGTGACCGACGAGTACATCGCTGAACAGTTAAAACCAGTCACACCAGAGATCGATCCCACGCTCTTCAGAAAATATGTGGCATATGCGAAGCGAAACTGCTTCCCAAGGCTTGGGACAGAGGCCAGAGAGGCGTTGATCGAGTACTACATGAAACTGCGTGACCTTGCAGATGCGAATAAGCCGGTACCGGTCACTGCCCGTCAGCTTGAGGCCATCATCAGACTTGCAGAATCAAGTGCGAAGATCAGGCTATCGCCCGTCATTGAAAAGAGCGATTCAGACCGCACGATCAGGATCATAGACACGTGTCTGCGTCAGGTAGCCTATGATCCTTCAAGCGGCTCTTTTGATATCGATATGGTAGCAACCGGGGTGTCAAAGGGGAAGAGGGATCTAATCAGAACCATCAAACAGGTTATCAGGGATACTGCTGATGATAACGGTCGTGCCCACATTGAGGATGTAATCGAGCGGGTGCGGAGCCAGGGCTTTGACAAGGATGATGTTGACAAGCAGATCAGGGCGATGCTCAGATCAGGAGAGGCGATGGAGCCCAAACAGGGAGTCATCAAACTCATTTAAGGCAGACTGATGCAGATGGCTGACGGGTCAGACAGGCATCAGCCATGTCATCCTTTGTTATATACCGGAGAATACAATCGTTATGATCGAAACAATTACTGAGTGTTGGTCATGATTTTCAATATCAATCCTGTGGTCAGGTGTTCAGCGAGGCCTTATGATATCTGATCGTGAGCGTGCAGCGTTCGAGGCTGGCATTAAGCTCGGAGCCCTCTATCACCAGTGGGTGGGGACACCGGTCTCACGTGAATCAGCCGGTTCCCTTGAGCGGGCTATCGAGAATGCCCATATCCAGCAGCCGTATGTCACCGAGATCACAGTGGGCCTTGATCGTGAAGCGATGATCCCGAACTCGTTCGGGTACAGTGAACTTGCAGGGTTAATGCTTGATGTGGAGATGACGGTCAGGGTAAACCAGGCTGCCTGCCATGTATCGCTCTCACGGGAAGGTGAATATCCGATGATGCGGATAGAGTGGATTGATGAAGAGTCCGAAGTTTCCAGTTCTTGATGATCATATCCACATCGATCCAAGAAACGGTCGTGGGATTGATGCTATAAAGGACTTCAAACGATCAGGCGGGACCCATATCTGCCTTGTTACTAAACCGTCCTGGTCGCTCGATGTTCACCCATCTTCAGGCGAGGATTTTGCTGCTGTATTCGATGAGACACTGGCAATAGCAAAACTGATTGAGGAAGAAGGAATCGTTGTCTTTCCACTCCTCGGGGTTCATCCCGCCGAGATCACGGTACTGACTCCCCGCCTCACATTAGCAGAGGCAACGTTGGTGATGAAAGAGGGTCTCGACTGCGCAGCAGCATATGTGAAAGATGGAAGAGCAGTGGGGCTGAAGAGCGGACGGCCACACTATGAGACCTCATCCGAGATACTGAATGCATCAAATGAGATCCTCTTCCATGCCCTCACACTTGGTGGAGAAATCGGGTGTGCCGTACAGATCCATGCGGAGACCGGGCCATGTGATGACGTTGTTGAGATGGCAGGATCAGCGGGAATGGATGCCACACGAATAGTCAAGCATTTTGGTTCTCCAGAAACCCCGCTCATGCCATCTCTGGTCGCAAAGCATGAGAGTATTCCTGAACTCTGTCAGCAGAAGAGGAAGTTTACCATGGAGAGTGACTACATGGATGAGAACGAACGCCCGGGAGCAGTGATGGGACCACGTTCGGTTCCCAGACAGACAACCAGTCTCCTGCAGGCAGGGAAGATCTCTGAAGAGGATATTTTCAGGATACACCAGAAAACCCCTGAAGAGGTGTACGGGGTTGAGATCAGGATCTGACTTGGATCCATATTCTCTTATTCCTTGTTCAGCATATCCAGAGCACAATCTACAAATTCAGATAAACGGGGAAGATCGTTCCTGAGGATCAACCAGATCCTTGAAACGTTGACATCAGTGTACTGATGCACCAGAATATTCCTCAATCCTGCAATATCCTGCCAGGGAATCGCAGGTTCCATCGATTTAATATCATCAGATAGCCGCTGAGTTGTTTCGGTTAGAATCTGTAATTTTCTGATGACGGCATCCTGTGTTTTCTCATCCTGAAGAAAGTGGTCATGCCCCTCCTGTGTATATTCATTAATCTTTTCGATATACTCCCCTATCAGGGTAAGATAATACCGATCATCTTTCACAGAGGGATCGCCTCAGAAAGGACTGACTCTCTGATGAACGTATGAAGGCATGCAGGTTCTACTAGATCGACATTCATATTCAGGAGTTCCTGTAACTCCCGAATCAGAGCTGCCTGATCAAGCAGACTTCGGTCAGGATCGATATCCGCCAGAATATCAAGATCACTATCTGATCTCTGATCACCTCTAGCATAGGATCCGAATATCCGGAGGTTATGTGCGCCATGGAGGCAGGCAATTGAGAGAATCTTCTCACGACGACTCTGTATAAAAGCCAAACCCACATTTTCCATAGTATCATCACCAGATTGTTTTGAGATCTACTGTCTCTCTCATGTGAGATCTGCAGTTATATACGTATCAGTACATTTGAATGCTTTTTTGTCGGGAGACGAAACCATCAAGTCCCGGTAGGGAATGACTTTACGTAATCAGCCGGTTCATATATATCAAATGTATATCAGGATTCATCGGTCAGCCGGCTGTCAGGAGGTCGTAGGAATTTGCGACCAGGAGTTACTTGGCACCACACTGGCTGAAGGAGACCTGAACATGGTAATCAGTCCATCATTCTTCGGTGAGCACCTTGCAACCGAAGAGGAAATACTTGCAGCACTTCATGATTGTGGAAATATTAATATGTTTGGTGAGCGGTGCATAGACCTTGCAGTCAGGCACGGATTTGTTGAGAGGGAATCGTGCCGGATGATAGCCGGCGTTCCCCACGCAATTATTCTTTAATTTCTTTTTAGAACTATGGATCTACACGACGCAATATGTCCAAAATGCGGAGGTCCCTCAAAAGACGGAAGCCTCTGTGGAAAATGTCTCACCGGGGAGATACCCTGGTTTGTCTGTGAACCCAGGGTATTTATTATCAGGTGTGGTGGCTGCGGATCACTCAAAACATCTGCCGGATGGGGAGACTGTACTAGGGAACGAGAGGATCTTGAAGAGGATGCTGCAATATCAGCGGTAAAACTCCATCAGGATGTAAAAAAACCGAACATTCTGGTCAAACTTGATCATCTCAGCATCAACCGTACCTATGCCGACCTTGAGATTACCGGCACCCTGTACGATGAAGAACTCAAAGGGTACTGTTCACTTGAGGTCGTCTGGCAGAATGAATCCTGTGACAGGTGCAACCGCCAACATGGAAACTACTACGAAGGAGTAGTACAGATCCGGGCTGAAGGGAGAAAGGCAACCGTTGAGGAGCAGGAAGAGTCCCAACGGATCGCTGTGCAGGTCGAGACCGAGATGCAGAACGATGGAGAACGTCTCTCATTCATCACGCGATTTGATGAGGGACGTGAAGGTCTCGACATCGTAGTCGGGTCCCAGGCAATTGGTGAGCAGATCTCACGTGAGATCACAAGACGGATCGGTGGAAGATTCTCACTCCATCCCACACTCATTGGTGAGAAGAACGGCCAGAAACTCTACCGGATCACCTATGCTGTCCGTCTCCCAAAACTGCAGCGGGGAGATGTTATCGCTGTTCGCAATACCTATGGAGAGATCCTCAATCGCGAGGGAAAGACATTTACATACCTGGATCTGAAGACCGGAATACCACGGACAGTTCCCGAGTCAACACAATCGCGGTTTGTTGCAAACGTGCGGGATGCTGCTGTCTTTTCTGTCATCTACCAGGATTCGGGGATCCTCGGGATCCTTGATCCCGAGACCGGAAAGACTGAAGAGATCAGCAGGGTCTCCTGGCGCCATCCGGAAGTTGGAGACTCGGTAAAAATCCTTCGAGATAACGAGCGTACCATCGTGGTATAATGCGAGCCCGCCTGGTTTCACTCACTGATATACCGGATATCATATGTGAACCCTGGGTGGATCAGAGTAGGCGCCCATATGCCTCGACCGACGGAGTATACATTCCGGTACGGGAAGGATACCCCTCAACACATCTCCTCCCTTCACGCAGACGATCAGGAAGAGGGTACCAGAAACTCGGTGATGCACTGATCTTTCACGGAGAACGTCCAACAAGGGAAGATCTGGACGAAGTCAGAAGACGTGAAAACCCGGAGACGATATACTGGATCACCGGTCATGAAGGGGTGATCAGGAGACCGAATATCATCAGGCTTGAAGGGCCCGGTGGAGTGGTCACCCATCGGGAGTCAGGGATCATCTATCGCCTGGACGTGGAACAGGTCATGTTTTCGCAGGGAAACAGAGAAGAAAAATCACGAGTTTCCAAAATGATCCGACCAGGGGAGCTCGTTGCTGACATGTTCGCTGGTATCGGGTACTTCACCCTTGGAATGGCACGGGCTGGAGCAGAGGTACATGCCATGGAGATAAATCCAGTCTCATTCGGTTTTCTGGAAGAGAACATCTCACTTAACAGGCTGGACGGAGTGATCCGGGCTGAGAGAGGGGATTGTCGTGATTGTATATCAGGACTCTATGATCGGATTCATATGGGCCACTTCGATGCGGTACCATTCTTCAAATCTGCCCTCACTCACGTACATCCAGGAACGGTGCTTCATGTTCATATGCTCGGCGATCGGTCAGAAGAGATAAGAAGAAACCTCTGTGATTCTGAAATGGATGCCTCAATTACTATGCACAAAGTCAAGAAGGCAGGGCCCCGGACCTGGCACATGGTGGCCGATGTGGTGATCGCATGAATCTTCTTCAGGATAAGGTCATTCTGCTCGCAGTAACCGGGAGTATCGCCGCGGTTGAGACAGTAAAACTGGCCCATGCTTTCAGGCGCCGGGGTGCTACTGTCCAGACAGTGATGAGCGAGGCCGCCACAGGAATAATTCATCCAGATGCCCTCACCTACGCCTGTAACCGTGAGGCAATCACCAGGATCAGCGGGATGGTTGAGCACGTACAGTACTGCGGTGATGAACGGGAGGCAGACCTGCTACTCATCGCACCCTGCACTGCAAATACGATATCAAAGATAGCATGCGGGATAGATGACACTCCTGTCACAACCTGCGCAACAACGGCACTTGGAAGCAGGATGCCGATCATCGTCGTCCCAGCCATGCATCAGGCCATGTTTCGCCACATCGCGGTGATGGAGAATCTTGAACGTCTCAAATCATGGGGCATTCAGGTTGTCGGCCCCAGAATAGAAGAAGGAAAAGCAAAGATAGCACAGACAGATGAGATCGTTCTCGCATGCGAGCGTGAACTCTGCGGCAAACCGCTTGCCGGCCGGCATGTCTTAATCACAAGCGGGAGATGCGAAGAGCCTGTTGATGATGTCAGAATCCTCACGACCCGGTCATCAGGACGGATGGGGCAGGAACTTGCAAAGGCTGCATACCGCCTGGGAGCTGAGGTGACGATCATTCACCGGGATCATCTTCCCGGACTCACGAATATCAGGACCGACTCTGCAGAATCGATGCTGAATGCTGTCATGCTGGAACTAGACGCACATCCGGTTGACATCTATATCAGTGCTGCAGCGGTCTCTGATTATGCCCCGGCCCGGTGCGAGGGGAAGATTCCATCAGGGCAAAGCCCGGTACTCCACCTGCATCCCCTCCCAAAGATCCTTGACCTCGTAGTCACCAAAGCCAGACTTACAATAGCCTTCAAACTTGGTGAAGAGAGTATTGATGATGCATACGCCCTTCTAAAGCGGGGCGTCGCTCTTGTTGCAGCAAACAAACCTGATACCATGGGCTCGACTGACGGAACATACGAACTGATCGATCAATCAGGGGCGAAATCAGTGTCAGGTTCTAAAGAAGAGATTGCACACCGGATGTTGGAACTGGTCATCTCCCGCCATATCCAATCCCTTCCACCAGTACCTTCCTACTCCTGAACCATGACTCCTTCAAAAGTCACTGCCTTCTGTCCCGGCCATATATCTGGATATTTCAGACCCGTGATAACAGGAGATCCGGTTACATCAGGGAGTTGTGGTGGGGGTATCGTAATTGATTCGGGTGTTACTGTCATCGCACGGCCGGCAGAGAAGTCGTCGGTATGTGTGATGCGATCGGATCGGGATGGTTCACCACATGCTGTGTCTGTTGACTCTCCGGTGATCAGACAACTTCTCGAAGAACTGAACGTAACAGCATCTGTCAGGACCTGTTGTTCACTACCGCTCTCAGCAGGATACGGACTTTCAGCTGCAGCCCTGCTCGGGACTGTGCATGCTGTCAACCGGCTCTTTGATCTCGGGCTTTCTCCTGATGAGTGTGCATTGCAGGCTCACAAGGTAGAGGTATCATGCCGGACCGGACTTGGTGACATAGCAGCATGTCAGGGAGGCGGATGGGTTGTACGAAAAGGGCCGGGTGTAAAGGCCGAGATCCTCAGGTTCCTGGATAACCAGACAATTCATGCCCTTACCCTCGGGCCCTTAAAGACCTCATCTGTTCTCTCATCTCCTGAGATGCTGACCAGGATAACTGCTGCATTTCCAGCTGATCAACCAGGTAATCTTTCAGATTTTTTTGCCTGCTCGCGAAATTTTGCCGAAGCATCCGGGCTCATCTCACCTGACATATGGAAAGTCCTAATCGCCTGTGACGCCAATGATATCCCAGCTAGTATGACAATGCTCGGAAATGGAATATTTGCACTGGGAAACCATGCGAAAGACCTTCTCAGCCGATACGGACAGGTTTATTCCCTGCAGATAGCACAGACCGGGCCCAGAATTCTGGAGGAGATATCTTGATTCCGGAGAGTCACCCGAGATATCGCTCCCTGGTTACCCGCGAACGTATGGCTGAGGCTGCACGTTCAGGGGTTGTTGCACTTGAGGGGCTCACAGCTCACGGGAGAGGAGAGGCTTTTGATTATCTTCTTGGTGAGAAGACCAGTGTCAGTGCATCAGAGGCAGAACAGGTGGCAGCAGCATTCCTGAAGACTGCCACTCATCCGGTTATTTCAGTAAACGGCAACACGGCAGCCCTCTGTGCCGAGGCGATAGCAGCACTGCAACAGGCATCAGGAGCAGTGGTTGAAGTGAATCTATTTCACAGGACAGAAGAGCGGGTTGCTTCCATCACCAGGATCCTGGAAAATGCAGGATGTAAGGTGATCGATGGTCCGGTGGAGAGGTTTATCCCACTCGATCATGACCGCGGGCTCTGCCATGCTGACGGGATGGCCTCTGCTGACGTGATCCTTGTCCCCCTTGAGGATGGGGACAGGGCTGAAGCACTGGTTGCAATGGGAAAGAAAGTGATCGCGATAGATCTCAATCCGCTCTCACGGACTGCACAGACTGCAACTCTTCCAATCATCGATGAGGTTACCAGGGCAGTTCCGGCGATCACTGATGCCTTCAGGAATCTGAAACCCGATGAAGCAGAACGGCTGGCACAAAATCCTGATGGGAAAAAATACCTTCGTGATGCGATCATGACGATACGGAGCAGACTTGATGGCCTTCTGGATTGAGAAGTTCAGGCCCTCGGATCTTGACCTGATCATCGGGCAGGAGCGGGTCGTTGAGGTCCTCAGGATGTTTGCACAGAGCCACATGCTCCCGCACCTTCTCGTCACCGGGCCACACGGAACGGGAAAGAGTGTTGCAGTGGAATCAACCCTGAAATCACTCTATGGTGACACATGGCAGGACAACGTCACCATCTTCCAGACTGCAGACCTGATGGAGCGGGGGAGATCATATCTGGAGACTGATGAGAGGTTCATGCATCTCTACAAATCTGATGAATCCTTTCTCTCTAACCTGAAACATGCGATCAACTCGTATGCCTCCATCAGGCCGATAAATGCCGAGTTCAAAGTACTCTGGTTCGAAGATGCCCACACCCTTTCTCATGAGGTCCAGCATGCCCTCCGCAGGATCATGGAGCGATACAGTGCTACCTGCAGGTTTATCTTCTGCACAACACAGGCATCATCAGTGATCCCGCCAATCAGTTCGCGATGTCTGCCACTCTTCTTCACCCCTCTCACAAGAGACCAGATTCTTGCCAGGCTCCATGAGATCCTTATCTCAATGAACGTTCCTGCAGGCACCGTAAGTGAGGATGAACTTGGTCTTCTTGTGGCAGCTGCCGGAGGGGATCTGCGTAAGGCTATCATGTACCTGCAGGTACGGGTCGCCACCGGAACAGAGATCACCCCGGCATCCTTTGACGAGGGAGAGACGAGGAAGATTGCAGCGGCAGCGTTTATGGCGATGCAGGCAAAGGACATAGGCACCGCACAGAGACGGCTTGAAGGGCTGATGATCGAGTATGGGCTTTCAGCACGAGAGGTTCTTCAGGAGTTGATGCTGATTGTCAGAAGAGAATATTATCATCCAGATATTATCTCAAGCATCGCTGATACAGATTACATCATGACCCATGCAGGAAATGAATACCTGCAGATGAACGCACTTGCCGCACGAATTGTCGGAGAGGTCTTTTTGTGAAGTCAGCATTACCAAGCGAACAGAAGGTTCAATCACATTACGATGAGATCGCTGACGTCTATGACCAGCGGTATGACCATAGGGACAGAGGGAAGCAGTATTACGATCATATCGCCCAGGGAGTGCTGGATCAGATCGGCACCGGGGGGCAACTCCTCGATATAGGATGCGGAACCGGTCTTTTTATCAGAAGATTCCTGAAACATGGCGGTGACGTCATCGGTATCGACATCAGTTCAGGAATGATCAAACGTGCCACCACGATCTTTCCATCAGTTCAGTTCCTCGTGGGAAATGCCGAGTATCTGCCCTTCAGTGAAAATTCATTTGACTCTATCTCAAGTCTGCTCGCCTTCTCCTATCTCACAAAACCGGAGAGGACTCTTGAAGACTGCTTCAGAATACTAAAACCTGGTGGCAGGGTCGCAGTCTGCACACTTGGGAAGAATGTCTTTACATCCAGCCTGCCGGTCATGTTCACGATTGGAGAAAAGATGAAGATCCGTAGAGTCGGTGTCGGGAAGTTCACTGAGCATTATTACACCGCTAAAGAGATGCGTGAACTCTTTGAAGCAGCAGGATTTACCGATATCTCGATCTACCGGTGCTCATTCGCACACTTCACACTGTCTGACCCACTCTTCTGGATAGCCAAAAAAGTGGAACCGTTCATCGAAGAAAATATCCCATATCTTGCATACAATCTCATCGCCAGCGGGCAGAAACCCCTGTAAATAATATATGCAGACCCCTCTACCTGGTTTTTTACTCCCCCCTCTTCCTGATAATTATTCTGACCACTTTCTTGCTGGTGATATCCAGTACAAATACAGAGTAATCTATGATCGGGAGATCTCCCGTCTTACACCGGAGATCTCTGAATCAGGTGAACTCAGGATTATTGCCCCTCCCTCTCTCTCATCAGAAGAGATATGCAGGATCATCCATCGCGAAGGGAAGAAACTCTTCAGAATCCGGGAAGATAGACCAACCAGCTGTGACGAATCAGAATGCAGATCTCTTCTCATAGGAGACGAGGAGATCCCATACCATATCCGCATCAGTGCACGTGCCAAAGGAATGACTCTAAAGATAAGTCCCTTACTTCAGATCACCGTGGTTGTTCCTCCCGGCTATTCCACATCCGATCTCCTCACGTTTCTGGAATCCAGCAAAGAGTGGATCGCTGATAAGACCGGCAGAACAGATCTCCTCAGAAGAAATGAGGAACCATCTGCCACCGTTATGGCTGGAGAACGGACTATCCCGTATAAAATCCGGACCAGCAGACGGGCAAAACGTATTGTTCTGAAGGTACTGACAGATGGATCAGTTGAGGTGGTTGCCCCACCCAAAACCGATCCAACCCTGATTCACAGATTTGTCACTGAGAAGGCAGACTGGATCCTGAAGAAAACTTCAGGTAGCAGACCGATTCTGCAGGCAAGGGAGTACAAAGACGGAGAGATACTTCCTCTACTCGGAAAGGAAGTCTGTCTCTCTGTGCAGACCGGGGCATCCAAACCCGTTGTAGATCTCACAGACCTGATTTTAACGGTGAAGATTCCTGATGGGCTTGATCCCCTTACAGCCCGCGAGCTGGTAAAGAAAGAGTACAAAAAGATCCTCATGCAGACCCTTGAGAAGAACGTCCATGAGATCGTTCCCGGGTTGTCATCAAGACTTGGCATTCAGCCACCGAGGATCAGATTCGGTGAGCAGAAAACCCGCTGGGGTGTTTGTACCCCGAGGGGAATTACCCTGAATATCAGACTGGCAATAGCATCTGAAGATCTGATTGAATACGTGGTGGTTCACGAACTCTGTCATATCAGACATCCGAACCATTCAGCCAGATTCTGGAAACTGGTCGAAGATATGCTTCCTGATTATAAATTAACCAGAGCCCGCCTTAAACAGGATGGCAATCTCTTCAGGCCCTGATACATTGTTAGTGAGAGTCTGATAATTTCAGGGTTATCGATGAGACCCCGGGAATCATCTCATCAATAGGAAGGCCTTTCCCTGCAAGCACCAGCGGGTACGACGGATCGGACTGTCCGAGCGGAACACCGTTCTTTGCATTCGCAAGGATGAAGCCATCATTCCCGGCAATCTCTGATCCCGGGAGAGTTACTGCTTCTCCACCTGTACCGGTGACGATTACCGAATAATCCTGACT
Organism: uncultured Methanospirillum sp.; assembly: GCF_963668475.1. Taxonomy (GTDB): domain Archaea; phylum Halobacteriota; class Methanomicrobia; order Methanomicrobiales; family Methanospirillaceae; genus Methanospirillum. The sequence goes on along the minus strand of NZ_OY764544.1, from coordinate 65,221 downwards.
CCTGATATTGTTCACCCGGCTGACAAGACGCCAGAGTGGCATACCGTCCCAGACCTGGCCTGTAGCATCAACCACAGATGCAAAATAATTCGATGATTGTTCTACATTGATCCCTTTTTCATACTCGCCCTGAGTTACCGATGAGGCGTGATCACCTGAAAGCGTGAGAGTCCACCCGGTATCAGAGGTCACTCCGGCAGAGACACTGGAAATTCCTAGCAAGGCGATGAATGTTATGGCCCCTATGCAAAGCCATGATATGGTGATTGTTTTCATGAATGAGATAAAATGTGTAATTCTGGTATTGTTCTCATACTGACGACAGAAAGCAAACTGCTTTTAGTAATTATGGAATAATTTCCCGGAGGTGGATCAGATTCCAGACCCAATGACCCTTGCCCCGAAACCAGATGGCAGGTCCTTCAGGTTTGAGCAAAAAGCATGAATCGCAAAACCGGCCTGAACAAAAAGATTACTCAGAGAAGTTGCGTTACTATTCTGTATCATCTACACTATCTGGTTTGACAGAGGGAATTGAAGAGGTTTCTTCCCTTTCAGTAGACCTGACATTGATCACCTGAAAAAAACCCTTAATGAAGAATTCCTGCTGCAATGAGAGTACGGAGTAATATTAGCGCATAAAAATTTAATAAATTTCAGAGATGCGAGGCCCGTTATTCAGATCACGCACATGGACGAAGGATTATGGATGGGTCATAGAATTGCCTTGCATACAAATATATGGAAACATCAGAAGACGACATGATAGGATGGGGATTTATGGAGCATGACGGGCCGGTTGTTGCTGTTCAGATTCGGCTTGCAAAAGGTGAGATAACTACTGCTCAATACAGGGAGATTATCTCGCGTATAATGAGGAATGTCTCTTCGTTCTAGCAGACTTCGTCGATCAAGGTTCTTCAGATGAGGTATGCAAAGAGCGAGCTGACCGCAGAGCAATATCACGAACAGATGGCAAACCTGATGAAGAAACTCTATCTTCATCCCTGGTCTCCTCCACTTCATATTCTTCACACACGGTACGCAGAAGGCGAGATCACAACTGCCCAGTATGAGGAGATGTATGCGAACCTGATAAAAAAACAGTTTGTATATGATCAGTCTACACCGCTCTGGATAATCAACAACAGGTATGCACAGGGAGATCTTTCTACAGAACAGTACGAAGAGATCGTATCCTTGTGTACAGACTATACCAGTTCCCTCCAGCAGGGGGCAACGAACCAGTCTCCAGGAGGGGCTGACCCGGTCCAGGCTCCTGCAGCCATTTCGCCACATACATCAGAGCCTGGGAAAGAGAGCTCTGTAAAGACCATTGAGTTAGGCCCTGATCTGAAGAATGCAGGAACAGAGATACAACCTGAAAAACCGGAAAGATCAACTCCAATTAAAGAGACCAGTCAACAGACCGGGCAAAAAAATGAACCTGATACTCCTGTTGAAAACACAGCCATTCAAACGCCGGCTTTAGAGATTTCATCACCAGCTCTGCACACTATCCGTGATCTCCCCGATCTTCCCCCAATTACAGGCAGGCAGACTCTCACTGCAACAGATACGGGCCAGTCCGGTTCGTCATCAATCATATCAGACCTTCTGGCTCCACCAATTCCACCAATAGCAGTTCCGGAGTCAGGACAATCCAGTTTTCTGTATTCAGGCGGCGGGAATATGATGGGCAGTGAGGAAGATACCGGTGATGTCGGAGTAGAGTCAGAACTACAGATAAATTATTCGATAAGCCCGGTCTCATCCTCTGGGGGAGTAAAGAACACCTATGAGACGGTAACTTCACATGTCACAGCAGAGTCCTCCCTACAGGCAATTCCAGAACCTATCCCATCAGTTATATCAACAATTTCACCTCTTCCGGTTATTGGAACAGAAGAACAGAACGGCAGTGATCTGAACAGGGAAGTAAAACTCCTCATCGTGAAGGGAAAGTACGAGGAAGCAATTCTCCTTTCCACCACCATGACCGAGAAAAATTCTGGTGATTACAGGGCCCTCTTCTTAAGGAGTATGTCGCGGTATTATCAGGGTCTCCATGATCAGGCACTCGAAGACCTGAATCAGGTACACACACTCTGCAAAAATAAGAATGAGATCAAAAAGATCGAGACGATCAGATCACATATCCTGTGTAAAAAAATGCAGACGCTGATTCTGAAAAATGTCCTGACCCGGAACTGCTGACTGAGGAACTTGCATCAGAACATGACGAGGAGCAGCCTGCTGGAGGAAAAGCTGCGAAGCCTGGCGATGACAACGTCTCTGCAATCCTTGATGCACTTGGCAAAAAGGCACAAACCCTTATCGATGCCCGAGAGTTTAAAGAGGCAGAAAAGGTCTTCAGAGAGTTCATCGATCACTGCGCTGGTCTTTCAAAACAACGACTCCAGGCAGAATCTGTGGACGATATCCATGCTGCAATGGGGTTTGTCATGTACCAGTTGAAAGACTACAGCCAGGCAAAAAAACATTTTCAGGAGTCTCTCTTGATCAACGATCAAAATGATATCTCAAATCAATTTATGAAAGACATTCTGATAAGAGCTGCAAAACTGAAAAAATAACTCACGAACGTGTTCACAAATCCGTGATTGTATGATTGATGGGAGGGTGCGAACAATCCGGATCATCGATCAGATCAAAAACCATATTTTTTTCTTTCCCGTTGTCTGATCATAATCTATGCCAGAGAGAGATCCTGCATATGTCCTTCTTGTTTCCATTCTCATTCTGATCTTTGTACCGGTTTGTGGCCTGGCTGCAGACCAGGTAGAGAATTCATCAGAACCAATAATTCTCGGTCTGATCCCTTCGGGGAACACCAGTCCGTTTCATATGGAACTGATAAAAGGAGTTACCAAAGAAGCAACAAACCACAACTGGACTGTCATTGTCCTTCCCCCGGATACTGAAGAGAACATAACAGGACAGAAACAGGCCATGAGGGATCTCATCGGCAGGCACGTCAGGGTAATTGGTTTAAACACACTGAACACATCTGCCCTCGCTCCCGAGGTACAGGAAGCATCAGATGCCGGCATTCCGGTATTGCTTTACAACACCCTGACTCCTGCCCAGAATCTGAATGTAGCGGAGTATATCGGGTACAACCAATTTACCGGGGCAGCCGAGCTCGGATCATATGCATCCCGAATCCTAGCTGAGAAGAAGAATGAAGCACCTGACACCGTCCAGGGGAAAGTTTTCATTCTTCGCGGACTGCCAGGATTTCATGCAGATCACAGAACCTCAGGATTCAAAACCGGTCTTTCGCAGAGTCCGGGTATAACAATAGCTGACGAAAAAGTGGCAGGATGGGACAGGGAGACTGCAAAAACGATCGCTGTTCAGGCTCTCAAGGATCATCCAGACATCAGTATCTTTTATGGAAATAGTGATGAGATGGCGATCGGATCGGCAATGGCAGCCTCGGAGCGGGGAAAGAAGGTGAACTCAGCAGTCTTCTGCCTGGGTGTTGACGGGAATACCCCTACCCTGGAGATGATCAAAAATGGTACCATGACAGCAACGCTCGGAGTATACCCGGACAGGATGGGCAGCACGGTTGTACAGCAGGCTGCAAAGATTCTGAAGGGAGAACAGGTTCCCATGTACCTGGAGACCCCGTCGACTGTCGTAGATGTGCATAACCTCAATACATACCTGAACGGTTCCACCTGGACTGATCCTGTCGATTCAGTACCGGAAAAAGAGATCACATAAAAACGGTCCCCACTTTTTTCATCTCGATCCCGGGAAGTTCTTTTACAAGAACTGACTCAGAACTGAGAAGACATGACAATGCTGAAGAGAAAATGGCAACTCATGCTCAAGAGTTTCTGCCTCATCGTGATTCTGATCATTGCCAGGATCATCATTGATTATTACAGCCTTGATATCATCACAATAAACTCAGTAACCTCTGCCCTGGTGACCGGCGTAATATTTACCATCGCGGTAATATTCACCGGAACGCTCACTGATTACAAAGAGAGTGAAAAGATACCAGGTGAACTCGCTGCTTCAATAAAATCTCTGTACTTTGATATCTGCATGTTTCCAACTGTGAAACCTGAACTGACCGAGCGGTTCAGATCTCATATCAGAGATCTTCACAGAGAGGTAGTTGATAATTTCAGGTCAAACAACTGGGATCTGGTTTCTCTGAACCAGGCAACAAATCAGATAAACCAGGATATTTCAGCTCTCTCTATAGAGAATGTGGCACCGCCGATCCTTGTGAAAATGCGCAATGAACTGACTATCATCGATAAGACATTCAACCGAATCAAGCAGATCAAGGACACCGACTTCATTCCTGCAGCATATGCAATATCAGAGATGGCAATCTCATTTGTAATTCTTATTCTCCTGTTCATCAAGAGTGACTCACTCGTGGAGAGCGTACTCCTTATCGCCGCTATCACGGCGATGATCACCGGTCTCTTCTCCCTGATCAAGGACATGGACGATCCATTTGAGGTGGGAGTGGGATCAAGTGCTGATGTGGATCTCTTCCTGCTCTTTGATCTGGATCAGTACCTGAAAGAATGACCAGACCCTTCTCTTTATTATTCATCTGGTATTCATCTACCGCAGTTCCAGTATTCATGCTCACAAGGAAAAATAAATCCGCACTTTTGAACAGGGAACACCGGATAATCAGATATATATCATAACAGAGCAAAAATCTGAAGACTGTATCAGGAATAATTTTCCTGTATATCTGACCAGAGGTTCATCCATGTGTATTGCCGTGCCCGCTGAAATAATTGAAATAAAAGAAGGAAACGTTGCAGTTGTTGACTTTGGTAACTTAAAGCAGGAGATACGGGTAGATCTTATCGATGCCAACGTCGGGGACTTTGTTCTGGTGCATGTCGGCTTTGCAATCCAGAAGATTGATCGGGACGAAGCACTTGAGACACGTGAACTGTTCAAACAGTGCTATGAAGCCATTGGCGAAGAAGCATTTCCTGCCTGAACTCTTTTTTAGTAAGTCTTTTATACATTCAGCAGTTTTCACCCGACAAGAGAGGGGAATGCGTGGGATATCCCATTTATCAGAAACTGAACAGCAATAGCCATCAGCAGGATCCCCATAAGCCTGCTTACTACCCGGTACTCACGCTGCCCAATCCGATTGGTGAACTTATCCGAAGAGACGAGCAGAAGCCATGTCAGGACCATGGTAACCAGGATTGATCCAAGAATGATCCCGAGATGTACAGGCTCTGACATCAGGGGGGCATTTTTTGAGAGCACTATCACGGTGGTGATAGTGCCCGGCCCTGCAATCATCGGGAAAGCAAGTGGCATTGATGAGATCTCATCTGCATCGCTGCTCTCGTGTTTTTCGGCTTCAGTCATCCTGGCTCGTGAAGTTTTGGCATAGACGATCTCCATACCGATCCCAAAGAGCAGAACACCACCGGCGATCGTGAATGCTTCAATGGTGATCCCGAACAACGACAGCAGGCTGGAACCAAAGATCGTGAAGAAGAGCAGCACAACAGTTGAGAGTCTGCAGGCGGATACCGCCACTCTTTTCCGGTTAGCCTGATCCATATGCCCGGTCAGGGAATTATAAACGAGCATGGCTCCGATCGGGTCTACCACGATGAGGATCGAAGAGAGGGTAAAAAGTGTGAGGCTGATCAGATCATCTGCCATGAGAATCTCCACCCTGATTTAATATTAGTAATAGACGATCCCGCTTGGTATCTTTGACACGTTCTGCAGATGCTGGGTCGATTGATTTGAGATGATGGTCAGATTTCGAATCGTGGTTCCGAACTGATGGGCAGGGAACCAGTACAGACCATCTCCGTACACAGGTTTGGTCTCATAGACCCTGAGATCCGCAGAGTCATAATCCATCCGCTCAAGTGTTGCATTCTCAAAGTTGAGCAACGAAAAGAGCTTGGTCTTCACATCGTTCTCTCCAAACATAAGGATGAGAAACCTGAATGCATCATCAAGGGTATATGCGACATGTACATCCGCATATCCCGGCTTCAGAGTTATCGTGACGTTGTGAATATCAATATATCCATTTGTTTCAGGTTCTGCAGCAAGCGTATGGGTGGCCCCGGCAAGAACAAAAAATATAAGGAGGAACGCCCGCCAGTTCCTGATCATTCTCATATGGTACGGCTCGGATGCTTAAAAACCTTCGGGAAAACAGGGATTCAGACCGGTGTCCGGGTTGCATCCGGCCTTAAACCAAGTACGATCTCAATGCTTGAAACATTGGTCTTCCCGTTCTCAGTATCAACAAGGTCTGTCGAGGTCGTGATGGATCTCTTCTCAACATTCTGCAGGAATCTGCCAAGTGCGATCTCTGTCGTATCAACAGCCCGGGAGATTGCCTTACCTCTTGCCTTGACAGATACCTCCTGGGCACCATTAGTAAACTGGGTAACAACAGCCAGAACATAATTCATGACCGGCTTGTTACCCACGAAGATGATGTTATCGTCCTGCACGTATGTCATTTGGCTACTAGATTACAGGTAGTCACGATCACAGATCACTTCTGCATTCAGAATCGAGGCACCAGCAGCTCCCCTGATGGTGTTGTGACCCATCGCCTGATACCGGATTCCCGGCCTGACCCTGCCGACTGATACCGTCATTCCCTTTCCTTTCATCCGGTCAAGCCGTGGCTGCGGCCGGTCAGGGAGATCGATGAAATCAACGGATTTTGCCGGGAGAGTGGGCAGATCAGGGAGCGTGGACTTCCAGGTCCTGAAGGCCTGCTCGACTTTCTCGACCGGATCTTTGATGTCGATCCATACAGACATCGAGTGTCCGTCAATGACCGGGACACGGTTGCAGCAGGCACTTACAGAGAACGGAGCCTTCTGAACCTCGGCTCCGTCAAAGGTGCCCATGATCTTCAGGGTCTCGCGTTCCATCTTCTCTTCTTCCCCACCGATATAGGGGATCAGGTTGTCGAAGATGGCCATACCTGGTATTCCTTCAAACCCTGCTCCGGATATTGCCTGCATCGTGGCTACCCTGAGATCAGAGAATGAGAACCTGCGAAGGGGTGCCAGTGAACAGGTGAGCATAATGGTTGAACAGTTCGGGTTCGTGACGATGAACCCGTCTGTACCCTTGTCCCTCTGCAGGTCGATCATTCCGAGATGATCGGCGTTAACTTCAGGGACTACCAGTGGAACATCAGGTTCCATCCGGTACGTACTTGCATTACTGCAGACTCCAATTCCCGCCTTTGCGCACTGCATCTCCACATCTCCGGCAAGGTCGGCAGGAAGCGCAGAAAAGACGAGGTCAACCTTCTTCAGACTCTCAACCGTGGTATCAGACACGATGATGTCGCCGACATCTTCAGGAAACGGAACCTCCAGACGCCATGAACAGGCGTCACGGTATTTTTTTCCAGCACTCCGTTTGGATGCGGTCAGAACTGAGAGTTCAAAATTCGGGTGACCTGCAAGGAGTTGCACAAACCGCTGCCCGACGGCTCCGGTTGCACCAAGAACCCCTACACTGATCATACCGGTACATTGGAGAGAATAGTAATTAAAAATGGATGATTTAATCCATTGAGATGGCTTCTGCAGGACAGACATCCACACAGGAACCACAATCTACGCAGAGGTCGGCGTTTACATCGGCCTTGTCATCCTTCATGGAGATGGCAACAGCCGGGCATTCATCGACACAGGTCTCACAGCCGGTGCAGGTATCCTTGTTTATTATTGCAGTCATGAAAATCTCTAAAGACTCTGTTCATTAATATAAAAAAATTTTCGACCTGGTTTTTACGTTGATCAGAGGCCGAGAACATCTTTCATGCCATAAATACCAGGTTTCTTTCCGACAATCCACTTCGTCGCCCTGACGGCTCCCTGGGCAAAGACGCCACGATCATATGCCCGGTGTGAGAGGGTCACGGTCTCAAAGTTGCTGGTAAACATCACTGCGTGATCCCCGACGATGTCTCCGCCCCTGATGACATGGACACCGATCTCGTTCCCACGCTCTGTCATACCCTCACGGCCGTATACCTCTTCCCTGGGACCGACCTCTTCCTGAAGGATCTCAAGGATTGTCCTGGCAGTGCCACTCGGTGCATCCTTCTTGTACCGGTGGTGTGCTTCGGTGACCTCGATATCGTAGTCACCAAGCCGCTGTGCAGCCTCCCTGACAAGGAGCCAGAGAATGTTCATCCCGATAGAGTAGTTCGTGGAGATTACTGCAGGAGCTCCTCCCTTTACGATAGCTTCGTTGATGAGGTTGCGCTGATCAGCATTCAGGCCCGTCGTTCCGAGAATGATGGCGCATCCCGCTGCAGCTGCAACCGGAATATTCTGGGCCGAGGCTGCAGCCACAGTGAAGTCGATGACAACATCAGGTTTCTTTTCTACAAGAAAAGCTGCAAACTTTTCGGCAGAGACTACCGGAACGCCGAAGACCTCTCCTTCCTGGACATCCACTCCTCCGACCAGTTTCATCTCTGGATCATTTGTGACAATATTACCGATCGTCGTTCCCATGCGACCGAATGCACCACAAATAGCGATTTTAATCATAGTGTGCAAGCACCTCCTGTAATCTCTGAACCGTTGCCTCACCAGCTTCGTCAAGCGGAAGCCTTACCGGACCAGCTGCCATGCCTCTTATTTCAGATGCCTTCTTGATCGGCACCGGGTTGGTCTCGACAAAGAGTGCCCTGATTAAGGGTGCAAGGTTGTAATGGATGCTGCGGGCAGTCTCATAGTCCCCTTTCTTTGCAGCGTTATACATCTCAATCATCGGCTTTGGCACAATGTTTGCTGCAACTGATATCACTCCGTCACCTCCAAGACCGAGGATCGGAAGAGTCATCCCATCATCACCTGATATCACGGTAAAATCTTTGTCAAGGGTCAGTTCAATGATGGTTGAGATCTGATTGATATCTCCGCTTGCCTCTTTAACACCCACAATGCTTGGATGATCTGCAAGTTCTGCAATCAGATCAGGTGCAAGGTTCTGACCAGTACGTCCCGGAATATTATAGATGACAACAGGTATGTCCAGGTCAGCCAGGGCGTGGTAGTGCTTGACGAGACCGGACCGGTTGGGCTTATTGTAGTAAGGACTGATGACAAGGACACCATCTGCTCCGGCATCCTTTGCAGCCTTAGTAAATCTGATAGCTTCAGAAGTGTTGTTTGAACCAGTACCTGCAAGGACAGGAACCTTGCCTCCGGCCTCTTCCAGGGTAACCTCCACAACCTTCTCGTGCTCTGCACTACTGAGTGTGGCTGATTCTCCGGTTGAGCCGCATGGCACCAGCCCGTGAACTCCTGATTTCAGAAGAAAAGCTATGTTGGACCTGAGTCCATCCACATCAAGATCTTTCCCGGCGTTCCTTTGAAAAGGAGTAATGAGCGCAGGGAAAACGCCCTCAAACATGAGGGTTATTTATGCGGTTCTTCCGGTATTTACCTTTCTTGTGATGTATCCGGCGACACGGTTACGGACACCCTTGGTAGGGATATCAGTTGATGCACTTACGGCCTTCTTGTTCTCATCAAAGTCGCCTGAGAACTTTTCGCGGTGGTTTTCCAGAAGTTCGGTACCGATGCTCTTGATATAACTTGGTTTAACACCCATTGATTATTCCTCAGTAAATTTTGTATTTATTATGCGCGATAAGATCCTATTAATATTTGCTAAAACCCGGGTCGGATTCTCACCAAAGATTCGGATCAGAGGATCTTTTTCTGCATAACCAAGGTCATAGATGACATCAGGAACACCCTCACTCTTCTCGCAGCAGAAGGCAACCCCCCAGTCATGAGTGGGGTCCCCGGGTGGTTCCTGTGCCCGGTTGAAAGTGGTGACTTCCATGAGCATAGCCTCAGCAGCAGTTATGATCTGGGGATCATACGGAAGGACAACTGCACACCGTATGGCAGGGTCAAACCGTATGGCAGTGAGAGCCATCCTGCAGACCGGGAGATCTGCTGCAATGATAACAGTACCTTCTGATATGGCAGCAGTGTCACCAGCTGTCCGGGCACCCTGCCTGGCATATGCCATTGATATTCCCCTGGCAGACCCAATCAACGGATGTGAGATTTCATTCAGGACAGGCAGTACTGCTTCCAGTTCACGGATTATTAACGTATTGCCACAAGAGTTACCACCCGAAGGATGCATCTCCTTCTCCCCTGATTCATGAGTATAGTTCATGGCTCTTTCTCTTTCGGACTCTGTGATCTCCCACCTGAACCGGACACAGGTAACGTGTTACGAACTTCATCGGATCAGGCATTTACTTATGGTCATGAGCAGATAGTACGGTCAGATTATGAAACGGTGGATGCTTGATGCCGTGGTTGGTGTCTTAAGCCTTATTATCTTCCTTGCGGTCCTCATCGTGCTTCCGATCTTCCTGCAGGGCAGCACTTCGTACCTCATTGCGTTGTTCATGTTTATCGCCGTTATCAGCGGTGGCGGGTACCTGATCCGGAACGTCACCCCCTGATTGCGACCCGGCTGAACTATTCTTCTTTTTAGGATTGGTGATCATCCATTTCTTCTGTTTGTAGTACGAGAGCGGATGGGTTACCTTGCTGCAAAGGGCATCGGGATGAACACAGAGTGCATGTGTCTTCATGGTTGAACAGAGCGGAGAAGTGTATTCTGTGCCACTCCCTCCTTGTCCTGATATGTGATCCACCTGGTACATGGTCTTTGAGAGATCAAAATCAGGAACATGACCGTACAGTTCAACAATTTGGGTGTTTTGCATCCCGATGTTATGCATAAAAGCGGTCACTGCAAATCTGCCCATGTGAGTCAGATGCGTCCTCTGCACGAGTGCGGCTATAATTGCCTGAATACATGGAGGGAATGCTGACTCTTCCACAGACCCGAACTCTTCAAGCATCCGCTCCTGTATCGTGACTTTTATCCGGTCAAGCACCGGCTGGAGAGAGATACAGAGAGAGGGAGGGACTTTGAGCGGCAGGTTCTGGCTCATGATAACCCTCAGGCGTTCTCTCAGGATCTCATCAATCTCATCCTTATGGATTTTGACTATCCCTTTCTCCACGACACGGTTCACAAGCCTCCATCTATCATCAGTGAGCCGGGAAGCGATCTCGACGTATTGAATCACCGGGATCTCTGTTGAACTCCCGGAGAGGCCGAGACTGGCTGCTATCACCTCCTTCTTCCTGGGATCCTCTTCCTGGAGGTACCGGTACACTTTCCAGGACTGATACCGACAGAGCCTGTCGACAAGCATCCGGTCACCTGAACAGGATACAAGCAGCCTGCTAACCGGATATGCAGAGATAATTATCCTGACCGCAGCAGCCTCTGAAGGGACATCAGGAAGAGTTTCTGGAGGCTGACGTGGATTGAACCTGAGTGACGCTGATACAATTTCATATGCCTCTTTAACTGCAAGACGCCCTGCAGGTGAATCAAGGTATTGATCAAGAGAAGACGTATTCGCGCTGATGAACGACTGAGCTTCTTTTAAAAAAGAATATTTTGCAAGATCTCTGAGGTCAAGTGCTACCATGCATCAGTCTGCTTCGATACGGGGTGCGAGCAGATACTCAACATGGCCCTTTCCGCCAGCGATATCAAAGGAGAACTTAACCGGGTGATCAGAGCCCAGATGAATCGTGACCTCTGCTGCATGAGACATCACTTTTCCCATATCCTTGAGGTAATCGATGGAGAAGAGGGAGCGTGCCTGTGAAAAGTTACAGGAGATCATCTCATCGGCAGTGAACTCACGTTCGATATGATCGCTGTCGCCTTCGGCTATGATATAGAAGACCTTTTTGTCAGGGTTTATTCCAAGCCACATCTTGTCTGAAACAACTGCAGCCGACTTGATGGTATTATAGAGGTCAGCACCCGCCACAGTAACCACACCGGGGAGCTCAATACCCGGAGAGTTTGGGTCTTTCTTGATGGTGCTGGTGTCAAGCAGCGTGATGGCGTAGTGATATCCTTCAAACCTGACTTCTATCTTGTTAGCCCCGTCAGGGTAATCCAGGCTTACTTCGCTTGCCTTTCCCATCATGGTGAAGATGTTCTTCATCTTTGTGATGTCAAGACCAAGTTCGCCCGGTGTAGCCTCGTATGTGTTGAACGCTTCGCGCTGGAGGGTGAGGATAACCATTGCAACATTTGCGGTATCGACAGATCTGATCCATACCTCCTGCTCAGAGTAATGCATTCTGCACTCGGTCACCAGAGCAGCGACGGCGTCGATAGAATCACGAAAAGTATCGGCGTTTATTGTTCCTTTCAGCATCTGCGCTCCCTACTATTCTAACAATATTAGTTTGACGCACATATAAGTGCTGGTCTGAGCAATATTTACGAATAAGGTGGATACGAGCGACTTATGGGTTCTCAATGGGGTAGGGACAAGGTATACCAGCAAGCAATGAAACAGGGATATCGTTCCCGTGCTTCATTTAAGTTAAAAGAAATTTTACAAAAAAATGCTGTGTTGCGATCTCAGGACAACGTAGTTGATCTTGGTGCAGCCCCAGGGAGCTGGCTTCAGGTTCTGAAAGAGAACACTTCAGGACTGATCGTCGGAATTGACCTGAATCCGATACAGCCTCTTGAAGGTGTTACGACCCTGGTCGGGGATTTTTCTACACCCAAAATTGTTGCACGGGTTCTCGATCTCCTGCCTGAAGTAAACCTGGTGGTCTGCGATGCATCACCTAAACTATCAGGGCACAAGTCGTACGACCAGGCACGAGCAATAGATCTCAACAAAATGGCACTCGACTTTGCCATACAGGTGCTCTGTCCAGGCGGAAACCTCGTGATGAAGTCGTTCCAGGGTGAAGACTTCCAGTGGATCTACCGGAAGGTGAAAGAGGAGTTCTTCAGGGTCACTACGCACAAGACCCATTCAAGCAGGAAAGGAAGTGCTGAGGTCTACATCATAGCACGCAACTTCATCGCAGGTCGGGATGATCTCTATGATGAGATCAATCAGGAAGAGACAGACCAGGTGACCGATGGCAGTTCGGGATAATCACCAGCGCCCGGTCAGCAACATCCGTATCAGTCTGAACGCAGGGTGTAATCTCAAATGTATATACTGTCATCGGGAAGGTGAGTGCAAGCCTGAGAACCCGATGTCACTTGAGGATATCAGGGAGGTCCTGCTTGCATCTGAGCGGCTTGGGATCAGGTCGGTGAAGTTCACCGGGGGAGAACCATTGCTCAGAAAAGATATCCTTGAGATCATCAGGAGCGTACCTGCAGGTATCGAGTCCTCCATGACAACCAACGGTACGCTGCTCGGTCCGATGGCAATGGACCTTCACAATGCCGGCCTCTCCAGGGTAAATATCAGCCTTGACAGTCTCCGCCCGGAAACATACAAGATGGTCACGGGCGTTGACATGCTTGATGATGCCCTCGCAGGAATTGAAGCATCCAAGGCTGCCGGGCTTGTACCGATAAAGATCAACATGGTCCTTCTGAAAGGGATCAACGAGAACGAGATCGATGATTTCATCAGGCTGGTAGCAGATGAACGGCATATGATCCTGCAGATCATCGAACTGATGGATCTGGGTGACTGTCCGTACCACGCAGATCTGTCAGAGCTCGAGGATCATATCGCTGCATCGTCCAAACGGGTGATCACCAGAAGGATGCATCACCGGAAAAAATACTGTTACGGCGGGGCCGAGATCGAGTTTGTCAGGCCATTTCATAACTCAGAGTTCTGCAAACACTGCAACAGGCTCAGGGTTACGTCTGACGGAAAGCTGAAACCCTGTCTGCTCAGGTCTGATAATCTTGTTGATATCAGGGGGAAGAAGGGGGAAGAACTCGACGCACTCTTCAGGCAGGCAATAGGCCTTCGCGAACCATATAATTCCTGACCGGCAGAGACGCTTTTAATCTTCTGCCACCTACTTTTGTGTATGCTGGAAGTCAACGAGTACGCACGGGTACTCCAGGCACTCTATAACAAATCTCTCATTCTTGAAGACACATCTGACTTTCATCCGGTTCTCAGGTTCTGGTATTTTGACGCAATGGCTCATCTTGATTACTCAATATCGGTTCTCGCGTACAATGCTGATTCGCCCCGTAATCAGATGAGCCGTGAGTACCTCAAACACAGGACAGACGAGGCACAGACAGATCAACTTGGAATATTTCCAAAGTTCATGGCATGGCTTGAGGCCAACCATCCGGATGAGTATGAGAAGTTTCCACTATTTGTTCAGAAGATATACTCGTCATCTGATCCTGCTTCGTACAGGTCATTCAGAATTATTCTAAACCCTGATGATCGCAGACCGATGCCTCCTGAAACATTTCAGATCATGATTGATGAGATGTTTGAACGATCCTACCTCTCTGCCCTTTACAATAATTCTCCAGTTGCATCAAAACTAAACGAGTATATCGGGACCTGCAGATGAGCAGCGCTGATGTCACAGAGATATGTTCAGACCTGGTACAGATCAGGTCTGAAAACCCTCCCGGGTACACAGACGAGGTGATCGCATACATCAGGGAGTTCTGTGACGATATAGGATTGAAGACCCGGACTGTCACAAGAGGCAGAAGACATAACCTGCTCTCTGCAGAACCGAAAGGAAAACTTCTCCTCTGTGGTCATGTCGATGTTGTTCCTGCACGTGATGAGGGATGGACACATCCACCGTATGCCGGGCTGATAGAAGGCGGGTTTGTCCACGGGCGTGGGTCCACCGATATGAAAGGCGGGTGTGCAGCCCTGCTTGTTGCACTCAGAAATACAATAGATACCGAGGGCGATCCCGGGGTTGATGTCGCCTTTGTTGCAGATGAAGAAGGGAAAGGCGAGTTCGGGATGGAACAGCTTGTAGGGGAAGGGATCCTGAAACCATGCGACGCGATCATTGCTGAACCCACACCCCCTGCATCACCGATCATCGGGGAGAAAGGAGTACTCAGAACACGTGTTACATTCTCAGGAGAATCCGGTCATGCATCCCTCCACCCGGTGATCGGGAACTCAGCGATCGTCCTGGCATGCAGGTACCTTGATTTCTGCCAGAGACTTCATGAACGGGAATGGCCGATCGAACCTGAAGTTGCCGATGCTATCAGAGTTACCGGGAAAGCATTGGAGAGCCTGACCGGACTTTCTGCTTCTGACGCAGATCGGGTCCTCTCCAGAATCATGTACAATCCAGGGTTCATTGAGGGTGGTGAACGGATGAACGTGGTTGCCCAGCATTGCGATCTCTCACTGGACATGCGCATTCCATGGGGATGCAGAGTAGACGAAGTGATCCCACTGATGAAGGCTGCAGCACCCGATGCTGCTATCACGGTGCTGGAGTCTTCAGAACCATCGTTCAGCAGACCCGGAAATCTTACAAAACTTTTGTGTGAAGGGATTGGGTCGGTACTCCAGACACAGGCAGAACCGGGAGTAAGCCAGGCTGGATCTGATGCCCGGTACCTGCGGATACTTGGGGCAGAAGTGGTGATGTACGGTCCCGGTGATCTGAACCTTCTCCATTCGGTGAATGAACGGGTTCCGGTGTCTATGCTTGAGAACTGTCAGCAGGTGTACGAGTACGTCCTGAACCGGGTATCAGAGATCTGACCATCACACGGGAACTACAATAATTTTTTAGAGTTAAATCAAAACAGGTCAATGACCAAGTATCCTCTCTACAAACGCCTGCCCTTCTTCTGATGAAAAAACTGGGATGTCCCGGTCAACATACACCCTTCTCCTGATCGCCTCGGTCTTCTCCTGTGTCACCGGATTGTATCCTTCCTTTGTATACTGGGTGTGGTACACCATAATCCCCCGGCGTTCCCATGCGGGAGTCTGTGCAAGATTAACACCGTGCTGAAAACAGATCTCATGAAGTTCACGTGCACTGATGCCATTCAGCCGGCGCTGAACCTCAGTCCTGCCAACTCCGTCCTGCAGGAGAAGTGCCTGGCTATACCCGTTGATATGGTTGCGCCATGCCTCTTTCTGTCGCCAGTTCAGGTACTCTGTAACCATGCCCTTTTCAACAGGAATGATTCGTGCATCAAATGAGATCGGTGATGGAGGTTTCATAGCAATAGTCAGAGAACTTGAAGCCAGTGAGGCGATCACCGAGGCAAGTTTCTCAACGCGCCCCTCAAACGGGAGTTCATCAAGATAGATACTTATCTCATCTGAAAAGGTGTATGCAAAGAGAGGTGCGAACCCGCTTTCAATAAGAAGAGAAGAGCAGACATTCACCATCGCCAGAGAAAATCCGTCATCAAAGGGACGTTTAAGAGATTGACGTGCAAGAAACTGGTGAAAGGCTCGACCATCAAGCCTGACGATAACGGGCGCAAGGGCTTTTATCCCAGTGTATATCTCCCGCTCTTTCACTGATAATCCTGCCCTGGACCATACATGATCTTATGTTTCGGGAGAGGTTGATTAAGAATCTGATTAAATGCTCAATATTGGAGTGATCAGAGGTCAGCATCATCCTTGAACATATTCTGAATATGGCGTATCACAACCACATCAGAGATGCTCTTGACCAACCTGAACGGAATCTTGATACCCTTATGGGTCTTGACTTCGATAACATCAGGATTCAGTTTCCCTGCCGCTATTGAGTCTATTCGCTTTGAATCAATGTCAAGAACGAGGTCTTCCACCTCACCGATGAACATACCGTTCTCAGAGTATATCTTAAGGCCGATAAGGTCAGTAATCTGATTCTTCATACTCCATTGACATTTATATCATATCCATAAAAAAGTAGGTATTTATCTTCATCAGGAACGGGCCACACTGACCGGATCTATGCCTGCTCATGGCATACCTGAAGGACAGCAGCCAGGCGAGAGGAAAAGACCACCGGATCCTCAGTCATCACCATCTGTTTATTGATCTCAGTGAATACTGTATTATGGATGGATCATTCAGAATCGGACGACTGTTTGGTATTCCGATCATGATACATTTTACCTTCCTTCTGATAATCCCAATATTTGCCTGGCTGATCGGGACCGACATCACATTCACGGTCTCGATGGTATCAGATCTTTTCCATGTTCAGCTCAATGACGAGTTGATCACGCAGGGGTACATCCCGTACCTTCTCGGATTCGTGATCGCCATTGGGTTGTTCCTGGGCGTATTTGTTCATGAACTTGCCCATTCACTCATCGCCAGACGGGCAGGTATTGCTATCGGCAGTATCACGCTCCTGTTTTTTGGAGGTGTTGCATCTATTGAGGATCGGGATACTGATCCAAGAGTTGAATTCTGGATGGCCCTGGCTGGCCCGGCCATGAGCCTGGCTCTCGGCCTTGTTTGCATCGCACTGCTCTATGGAACACCCCTGGTGATAGCAGATCCTGCTCTCGCCGGTATGGTCACATACGTCTGGGGATACCTGGCAATCCTGAATATTCTGCTCTTTATCTTCAACCTGCTCCCTGCCTTTCCGATGGACGGGGGGCGGGTGCTCAGAGCATACCTTGCACTCAGGATGCCACTTCATAAGGCAACCGGCATCGCATCCACCATAGGAAAAGCGTTTGCAGTCATCTTCGGTCTCATTGGTCTGGTCATCTTCTCACCCATCCTTATCCTGATTGCCTTTTTCATCTATATCGGCGCAGGACAGGAATCGAATGTCACCAGGTACAAGTTCCTGCTCAAGGATGTTACAACAAGGGAGATCATGTCACAGCCGGTTATGTCAGTCCAGCCCGGGATGCCGCTCACAGAAGTGATTGCCATGATGTACCAGACCAAGCATCTTGGATTTCCGGTCATCGACCGGGGTTATCTGGCTGGTATCATCACCCTTGATGACATTACGCGTGTCTCATCAATTGACCGTGATGCAATGCAGGTGAAAGACTCAATGACCACCGATGTAATAACCCTTCCACCTGAAGCTCCGGTATTTGATGCACTCAGGATCATGACTCAGTATAATATCGGCAGAATTCCGGTGATAGAAAACGGGTCTGTTGCCGGTATCATCACCAAGTCAGATATCTTCACCGTGATGGAACTGCGTGAGATGTAAACGAGAAGAGGCCGGGAGGAAAGGATACTCCTGCTGCCTGCTCAAATGATGCCAGATCCCTGAACGGACGTTTTGCAAGGACACGGCCCTGTGCAGATTTTAGAAGACCGGGTATCCATCTGATAACTTTTGCAGGAAGGTCGTTGATCGGAATCGGCCATGGCAGACCGGTTACCGATCTCATCCCATGATCCACGATGACAACATCCAGAATTGTTCGGAGCGGAAGGTCCAAAGGAATGCCCACCAGGATCGGATACGAACCTAACTGTCTTCCAAACGAGGTATTGCCTGATTCTTCAATGATAACATTCCGGAGCACAGTCATCACCGGATAGACCTGACGGAGCATCGGCAGGTCAAAGTGTTTACGAACCTCCTCCTTGAACTGATGAAAGAGACGATCATCCACCGGGAGAGCATTTTCTGACCAGGCCCGGGTCCCTTCGAACGGCATCAGTTGCCTGATGTTCACCCGTCTTACCAGGAGATGCTCATTCATGATCTGATTGAGGAACTCTCTGTTCAGACGATAGGTGTCAGCGGTCTCACCTGCTAATCCACAGATAAAATTCAGACCAGGAAGCAGATGGGGGATGCCATGATCACGGTGACCTCCGACTTCATTGACAATCCGCACAGCCTCCATCACCATATCAGGATCTGCTTTGAGATTGTTCGCCCTGACCACCGCAGGATCAGCGGTCTCCATCCCGAACGCTGCAACATCTCCGGGAGTATGGCCGTTCACGATGACTGATAATGCTTCCCGTGATGCATCCGGATGCCGTGCAATCGTTCCGGGGTTGATGTTGTCGATATGGAGGGTCTCAAGATCAGGTGCAGCTGCCCTGATCCCGGTAAAGAGCCGTTCAAGGATCTCGGGTCTTGGAGCAGGATATTCCCCGGGTCCTGCATGGTACGTGAGCAGGTCAGGCTGGCGACCGAGTCTGAAATGAAGAATTCCCTGATCAGAAAGTACCTTCACTTCTGCTACGATGCCTGATACATCCCGATACTCAGGTTTGCCGTAGAACGGTTCAGTACAGAATGAACATCCGCCTGACTCAGCGTGCGAGCAACCCCGAGAGGTCTCCATTTCGCAGAGCACATGTGGATAAAGAGGATGATCCCTGACGATACCGGCTCCGGCTGTGGCCCATTCGTCCTCGGCAGAATACGAGTGCGATCTGACCTTATCAGATCCATCCAAGAACGAATCGAGTGCCTGGGCAGGTGAGCCAAACAGGAGGTGATCAAACCCGAACTCCTCCTGGCGTATGGCTTTTATCCCTCCTCCCTGAGATGAGCCGAAGAGAACCGGTCCTCCCAGAAATGTGTCGGGACTGTCCGGTCCTTTGAGTGATGATCCGATCTGCCTGATGTCGCCATACCCTGCGGGAGTCCCGCCGAGATATTTCCCCGGAACAGTCACCCCGGCAATCATCACAACGAGGTCAGAGCCACCTGCTTTTTTGAGAAATGTATAATCAGCCCTGATCTGATCGATGGTACAGTACCTGACAGAGAACCGGCGAGAGGTAAGGACACCGGCAACGGTCCTGATGTATGGGGATATATATGGAGGTACACCAAGACAGGCTGGTTCGTCTACATATCCGTCGATGATCCAGGCTTCAGCACTCATATCCGATCTCAGAGAGAAGTCTGCGTGCCCAGATCAGTTTGCCTTTCTTGACAGGAGTGACGGTCTGATCATCACAGTCAAACCCGAGAAGATGAATTGATGATGCTCCACACTCCTGTGCCATATACACCGCACGATCCCCATCAGAAAAGCCACCAAAATTATGAACATTCTGAAAAGGTCTGGCCTGAGTGGTGAGGATCAGGGGACCGCAAAGCCTGGGAACCCAGGCCTGAACCCGGGGAATGTTATCACCGTGAGCATGAACTACCATTACAGTCCCGCTCTTGTTCATATCACAGGCGTACTCATCGATCCCGTCGAGATCGGTGACAATGACATCAGGTCTGACCCCACAGGTCAGCAGTACACCTGCTGCCGCATCAGCAGCGATGACAACTCCGGATACCCCTACGGTCTGGACCTGGCTCTTCAGACATGGGGCATTCCCGCACACAGTAACAGGTTTGCCAGATATCAGGCTCACAAGTTCAACCGTTGAATCAGCAGATGAGAGTTTGGCTGCTATCACTGCTGCCCGTTCATCTTCGGCAGGATCAAAAGAGAAGTACTCACATATCTCGTGGTAGAGGGGTTCCCACTCCTCATACCTCACCGGACTCGTCCTCCAGAAGCCCGACAAGCCGGTAGAAGTTCTGCAGGATGGGCTCGATAACCATCTCTAAAAGCCCTTTCTTCTCCCTCACTGACGAGAAGACATGGAGCGGAATACTCGCTGCAGCCATCGTTGCATGGCCACCGGCATCCCCGAGATCAGAGAAGGCCTCGCTCATCACGTTGCCAAGATTCAACCTGAGGTCACGATTACGGCCTGACATGATGATCGCATCGTCAGTTATTCCATACACGAGTGCCGTGCTGATCCCTTCCAGATTGATGAGGAGATCTGCAGCCTGAGGGAGGGCATCACGGTTACGGACATATCCGACGTTTGAAAAGAGGTACCCGTTCTTGGTCTTACGGTTGTTGATTGCATCGCCGATGATATCGATCGTCTCATGGGCATACTGGGGTGACATGATCTTCTCAAGCAGATCCTCGTCACTGTACTTGAGCAGAAATGCTGAGTACTCAAGATCCCGTGGTGTTACATTTCTTCTGAACTGCTTGGTGTCAGCCCTGATGCCATAGAGCAGGGCGGTAGCAACCATCTGATCCGGCTCGATCTCAAGTTCTATCAGATATTCGGTCAGGATAGTTGCACATGCACCGGCACTCTGCCTGACATCCACAAACGGTGCCCTGATGATACTGCCGGACTGGGGCTCGTAATGGTGATCGATGATGATGTCAACCGGGGTGGTAGGAAGCAGACCGTTGTTGATGCCCGGTCCTTTACTGTCAACAAGAGCAAGGTGCGAGCACTCTGCCAGCGTTTCAGGACGAACCTTCTCCATCTTGATATCAAGCAGGTTCACCAGGGTGCGGTTCTCCTGGTGACCGATGATCCCGTCATACAGAATGCGGGTCTCAAGATCCGGATTAGCTTTTTTTGCTATTGCAGCAAGGGCCATGGCACTGGATATTGCATCAGGATCCGGATTTGTGTGAGTGATGATTCCCAGAATCCCGGTCCAGGATCTCAGGATATCAAAAAGCTGCTTTGAGAGGTGATGCTTCTGAAATTTCTGAAGATGATCGATTGCAGCGGTTGCTACAACCTGCTGTGGATACAGAACCAGGTCGGCACCTTCCTGGATGAGATCCTTCTCACTGATCGGATCAATCGCACGTGCAACCACATGGACCCGGGGGTACTTCTCCCTGATCGTCCGCATTGCCGCACTATTTGCTTCGTGACTGTCGCTGACTACGAATGCAATATTAAAATCAGCGATCCCATGGAGCATTTCGGCATCAAGCATATCACGCAGGAATGCCTCTATCTTCTGTTCCCTCAGCTCCTGAACCCGTTCGGGATTATTATCCATGCAGAGGAGCCTTCCACCTTCCTTCTTGAGCTCCTCCAGAATGAGATACCCGACACTCCCGCACCCGCAGATCAGATAGGTTCTGTTGCCGGGAACTCCCGGGAGGCGATAATCCTGCATAACGATAATATATTAAGCGTTTATACGTTTAAATCAGGCCACGAAATATATTTATTGCAGATATACCAACATGTTATGGCACAAGGGCTTGTAGCTTAGTCGGTAGAGCGACAGACTCTTAATCTGTAGGTCAGGGGTTCGAGTCCCTTCAGGCCCGTTCTTTTTTTTGCTCTAATTTTTTTTACATAGTTCTTTTCGGATAGATCATTTAAACCGGATATAGCAGTACACCTTGATCGAAGATGGACATGATGGCAGGACATACGAAATATTCATATGCCGGACGATCCTATATGATAAGGCACAAGGGCTTGTAGCTTAGTCGGTAGAGCGACAGACTCTTAATCTGTAGGTCAGGGGTTCGAGTCCCTTCAGGCCCGCTCTTTTGTTAACTTTTTAATTCGTTGCATTTATCTGATTATACCTCGTCTGAGTCCGTATGACAGATACTACAGAATATGTCCGGGTGACCTGTCAGCATTGCGCAGGTGAAGGATGTTGCTTCTGTGACAAGAAAGGTACCGTTGAGGTTACAACTCCTGAACGTATGTGCAGGCACTGCAACGGGATCGGATGCCTGTACTGCGGATACACCGGATGGTCGGGTCTCCGCGGAAAATATGATTAACCGGGATCTGATTTAAGAATCTATTAATAATTTCCTGAAACATCAATCCTTATACAGATGATGTCAGTATGGGGGGTATAGGAGTATGATCACATTATTCAGACCTGATCCTGAACGGATGCGACTGAAAGGGGATCTTGACGGGCTGATAAAAATTGTCAGAACATCTCCTGATACGCCCATGCGGGTAGAATCTGCCCTGGCCCTCGGGAGGATGCAGACACCACGTGCAGTACCTGAACTCATCGCACTCCTTGGAGATCCGGATCCCAGGGTTGTGGATGCAGCCTCTGAAGCTCTTGAGTTCATCGGAAAACCAGCAGTTCGTCCCCTGATTGAGACCTTTAACAGCGCTGATGAAACAGTCACACGATGGCTGCATCGGACACTGCTCAGGCTCGGCCCCTCGGTCGTTCCGGAGATCCTCGCGTGTACCCCCATCCTGAATGAGGCAGGCGAAGAACGGGCTGCATATACTCTTCTCAGTTATGGCAAACCGGTACTTCCGATCATAGTCAGTACTCTGGGATCAGAAGAGCGGCGGACTGCACGAATGGCAGAAGCCATGGTCGAGACTGCCGGGCGGGATGCGGTTCCCTATCTCATTCAGGCCCTTGACAGTCCGGATGATGAAGTCCGGGCGCGATCAGCAGCACTTCTTATCCTCCTCGGAGATCAGGTGGTTGTCGATCTGCTTTCCTCATGTGCTCAGGATCGGGACGAAACCCGTGACCTCAAGTTCTATATCATACAGGAGATCGGCAGACCAGCCCTTGAGCCATTATATGATTCACTCAAGGATCCCAACCCGGTCACCTCCTCAATGGCACTCAAGGTCTTCATGGAGATCGGGGACGCTGCCATCGTGCCCCTCATCAGGGGAATATATGACGAAGATCCTGAGATCCGCGCCGTCTCGGAGAACGCCCTGATACGAATCGGAGAGCCTGTTGTAGAGCACCTGATCAGGGAGATTCCACTGCATAAAGAGAACGACAGAGAGCAGATCAGTTCTGTTCTGATCAGGATAGGAGAGCCGGGACTTCCCAAACTGACCCAGGCACTCTTTAATCCCTCGGCAGATATCGCCAGGACAGTATCAGGAATTCTTCCAAGACTGGGCTCGCTTTCAGCTCCCTGGCTACTCCTGGTAGTTGAAGAGAAAGGTGATGAAGCCACCGGCCCGGTAGCACGCGTGTTCAGGGAGATGGGAAGACTGGCATTTCCAATCCTTGAAGAGGCGATACCAACGCGGGGAGGGAAGACTGCAACTTTTGCCATCAGGATGCTCAGAGAGATCGATCCGGTACGGGCAATTGATCCGTTGATCGATTCCCTCTCCAACCACGACAACAGAGTTCGGGAAGCAGCGATGGATGAACTGATGCAGATGGGTGACATGGTCACACCCAGATTCATTCATGTTCTCTCTTCAGGAAATGAGAACGCTGCAATGCTCGCAGACTCGGCGCTCAGGCAGATGGGATCTGATGCTGCACCTGACCTTGCAGATGCGCTTGGTGACCCCCTCTCTGCAGATCCCTCAAAGATAAGTTCGATCCTTTCTGATATCGGGACTGACGCTGTGCCATACCTCATCCCTATGATCGTGCCGGGAAGCCAGGGGCAGATTCAGGCATACGCGATCATCAAGAACCAGGGAGCTAAGGCTGTTCCTGAACTCCTCGATGCACTCGGCTCAGCAGGGCCTGATCTTACAAGAGGGATCAAGGAACTTCTGGCGATCTCATTTGAACAGGATCCGGGAGTCTTTATCGAACAGATGATGAAGCAGAGATCAGGCGCAAGCATGGATGCGGTCAGCGAGATCATCCGGGCATCTCCTGAACAGGTCATTCCCCACCTCATCGAACTGATTAACACCGGTGATACCGATCAGATCCAGTTTGCAGGCGACCTTCTCGAAAAGTTCGGAGATGCAGCAATCAAGCCGTTGATCAACAGTCTGCGCCAGGAAGAAGATGAAGAGCAGAAACTGGTGCTCACCTCGTTCCTGGTAAAGATGGGACCGGCAGCAGTGCCTGCTCTTATTGAGGAACTGAGGGATCCGATGCTCGTGGTGTATGCAGTGGCAGCACTCGGATCAATCGGGGAACCTGCGGTGCCAACCCTGATGAACCTGCTCCATGATCAGGATCAGGAGATTGTTAACTATGCAGGACTCTCCCTGGCAAGGATCGGACAACCAGCAATCCCTTCACTCTTCAGCCTCTTCAACGAGGACAAGTCGATGGTGCCGCTGATCAGCAGCATCTTCGCCAATATGGGTGGAGTGGCACTACCACGGCTCCTTGATGAGTTCAAGGCGCTTGAGACTACAGGCGAGCAGGGTAGTGAACGCGGTATCTCACTGATGTCAATGATTCTGGACATCTCAATGAATGATGCTCCGCAGATGCACCATCTCTTCAGCCTGAAAGATCCCGAGATGCAGCGGATGCTCACCGGCATCCTGGTGAGCAAAGGTACCGCCGTCATCGATCCCCTGATCGGTGCCCTGCTGAGCTGGACCGGGCCGACACCAACACTGGTGCTGCAGACATTTGCAAGCATGAAAGGACAGGTTATCACCCGGGTCCACCAGGTGATGGAGCAGCTTCCGGATCGAGACCTCAGAAGAATTCCACTGATTCACCTGCTCGGCGATCTCATGGATCCCTCATCTGCATCGATCATCTTCAAGGCACTGGAAGATTCTGATCGCAGGATCAGGATCGCTGCGGTCCGAGAACTCGGAAAGTTCGGAAGGGAGGCACTCGACCCGCTCACCAGTGCATTACAGGATGAGGACCGGGAGGTCAGGGTCGCGGCCATCGAATCGATGGGAGATATCGGGCTTCCGGTTCTTGACCAGTTGCTTGGTGCTCTGAAAGATGAGGATGGAGAGATCAGGGCAGCAGCCATCAACGGGATAGGAAAGATCGGCGAGCCTGCCATGTTCATGCTGATCCAGGCCCTGACAGATTCTGACCGGAGGGTGCGGCAGGATGTGGTGCGGCTGCTTCAGGGATTTGGCTGGAAACCAAAGTACACCACAGATCGTCTGAGTTACCTCTTTGCTCGCGAGGACTGGGATACACTCGTGAATATAGGCCCACCAAGCATGGATATTCTTGCCCGCGGGCTAGAGGATTCTGATCCTGAAGTGAGTAATGCCTGTCATGAGGCCCTGAAACAGATCAAGAGCAGGCTGCCAACTGTCTGAACTTGATCAGATTGATGTGAGATCGCACCGTACCGGTTTATGACAATCGGCAGGGCATCTCACATGAGACATTATATTTCAATCAGAGATCTGGATCGCAGTCAGATTGATCACCTGATAGAGAGGGCAGCCAGGATCGCTGAACACGGTGCTGATGCACAGCCGCTGAAAGGAAAAATTCTCGGACTTCTCTTTTTTGAACCCAGTACCCGGACACGAATGTCATTTGAGTCTGCAATGCTGCGACTCGGGGGTTCATGCATGAACCTTGGCGGTGTCGAGGTCAGTTCAATGGCCAAAGGGGAGACACTCGCCGATACCATCAGGGTTGTCAGCGGGTATGCAGACACCATCGTGCTCAGGCACCCGAAGGTCGGGGCAGCAAGGCTCGCAAGTGAGTTTGCAGATGTTCCGGTCATTAACGGGGGCGATGGTGCAGGTCAGCACCCGTCACAGACTCTCATCGATCTCTATACCATTCATCAGTCAATGCCCCTTGATGGAATCAAAATCGGTCTCATCGGTGATCTCATGTACGGGAGGACCACCCACTCCCTTGCCTACGCACTGACCAGATACAACGCCGAGATCCATGCAATCTCTCCGAAAGGACTTGGCCTGCCAGAGTCACTCAAGCATGATCTCAGGGAGACAGGGTGCGCAGTCATAGAGCATGACTCAATAGAAGAGATCATCCGCGAACTTGATGTGCTGTATGTAACCAGGTTCCAGCGTGAGAGGTTCCCGGACCCGGCCTCATTCTTTGACGTTGCAGCAGGGTACCGGATCACACCATCTCTCCTGAACGGCGTGAAGGATCACCTGGTCCTCCTTCACCCGCTCCCACGCGTTGACGAGATCGATCCCGCGGTAGATGCACTTCCATATGCACGATACTTTCAGCAGGCACGCAACGGTGTGCCGGTCAGGATGG
Organism: uncultured Methanospirillum sp.; assembly: GCF_963668475.1. Taxonomy (GTDB): domain Archaea; phylum Halobacteriota; class Methanomicrobia; order Methanomicrobiales; family Methanospirillaceae; genus Methanospirillum. The sequence continues at coordinate 38,600 of NZ_OY764544.1, read as the reverse complement.
CGATGCTTCTCGAGGTGATGCAATGAACAGCGACAAGTACCAGGAAGGGCTGTTGATAAATGCGATCCAGAACGGAACTGTGATCGATCATATCACCGGTGGAGAGGCCCTGATCGTGCTCCGCATCCTTGGGATCACAGGAAGCACAGATGAATGCGTAAGTGTCGCTACCAATGTTGTGAGCAGTGCCCTTGGCAGGAAAGATGTAGTCAAGATCGAGAACAGGGAACTCAAGGACGAGGAGGTGGACCGGATAGCCCTCATCGCACCAAGGGCGACGATAAATATCATCAGGGAACGGCGGGTTGTTGAGAAGAAGGGAGTTGATATTCCTGATACCCTGATAGGAGTGCTCAAATGTCCAAACCCGTGCTGCATCACCAACACCAATGAGCCGGTGAACAGCAGGTTCTCAGTTCAGGGAAGACGGCTTATCTGTACTTATTGTGACACAGTCATCGGGTCTGATATCTCGTCGCACATCATCTGATCAGATCTGGGACTGGTGATCGATCAGGTGACCATGCACATCGATCTCACCACGCCAGATCCTTGTGCTGGATATCCACTTCCCGTCTTCTGCGAGCACGCATCTGATCTGGTGGATCTCAACGCAGGGACGCTTTTTGTCTCTGCGTAACTGGTTTATCTCTTTTGCAACCGGAAATGTCTCTTCACTCACGATAAGTGCGTCGAACTCTGAATCAAGTGTTGACCCGAACCGGTCATGAAGTTCTTCAATGATCCAGATCTGGGGAAATCCCTTCTCTTCAAGAAAAGTAAGAAGGGCTGCCTCCCGTTCTTTATACGGGTGGATAGGATGAGATTTGCGATCCGCGAATTGATCACTGGTCAGGCCGATGGTTACAGTCCCTTCAGGCCCGGCGAGCTCAAAGGCACGACTGATAAGAAACCTGTGCCCGTCATGCAGAGGGTCAAAGGTTCCCCCAACCATCACCTTCATGTCTGAACATGGTTATGTTCACATACGTTTATGGATATTCATCGCAGAGGATGTTCAGTTTTAGAATTACCGGGTCATTCGCAGGGAAGCAGAGAGGTGGTTGATCCTTTTATGCCTTTCTTACAGATATGTACACAGGAGTGAACGGATGTGTTCCCGTGGTATGTCTGGACCACAGGGAGATACCGTACCAACGTATGAATATCCATCAGCATATTCCAAAGGCTGCATTTGTTGCACCAAACGCCACCGTGATCGGAGAGGTCGTTTCAGGCCCTGACCTCGGGGTCTGGTATGGAGCGGTTGTACGGGCAGACAAGGATCGGATATCAATCGGTGCACGCTCAAATATTCAGGATAATTGTGTTGTACACACATCAGCAGGTCATCCGGTTATCGTAGGTGATGATGTCTCGGTAGGACACGGGGCAATTCTGCACGGATGTACAATCAGGGACCGGGTCCTTGTCGGCATGGGAGCGATCGTGCTGAACGGTGCGGTTGTCGGAGAGGAGAGTATCATCGGGGCAGGGGCCCTGGTGTCTGAAGGCAAGGAGATTCCCGCACGGTCTCTGGTGCTCGGCGTGCCTGGAAAGGTGGTCAGGCAGGTGACTGACGAGGAGGTTGCCGCCACTCTCAAGAACGCCTCATCATACGTACAGCTCGCACGGGAGCATGCTGTTGAGTGAAGTTGTTGTCATCGGCGGCGGTATTGCCGGTATCACGGCTGCTCTCGATCTTGCAAATCATGGGATTCACGTCCATCTGATCGAGCGGGAGCCGACCATCGGCGGACATATGGCAATGCTGGACAAGACCTTCCCGACCAACGACTGCTCGATGTGCATTCTCAGCCCGAAGATGGTTGATGCTGCCCGGCATCCGAAGATATCACTTCACACCTGCACAGAGGTCACCAGCATTGAGGGAGAATCCGGTGACTTTACGGTACATGTTACCAGACACCCCAGATACGTCAAAGAGTCTGAATGTACCGGGTGTGATGACTGCGTTGCGATATGTCCGGTTGAGGTGTACAACCGGTTCGATGCTGGTCTTGGCGTTCGCAAGGCGATCTACAAGGCACATCCGCAGGTAGTCCCCAATATCGTGATCCGTGACGCAGAACACTGTATCAACTGTGGCCTCTGCTATAGTATCTGTGGGAAGAGGGCTATCCTCAGGGATAATGAGGATGGAGAGGAGCAGGCATACATTAAGGCTGCTGCAGTGGTTATTGCGACAGGATACGAGGTGTTTGATGCCACAAAGAAACCTTCGTACCGCTATCGCCAGATCCCTGATGTAATCAGCAGTATCGAGTTCGAACGGATGATCAATGCCAGCGGGCCAACCCAGGGAGCCCTGAAGAGACTTTCTGACGGTGCAAAGCCGAAGAAGATCGTCTTTGTCCAGTGTGTGGGCTCGCGTGACTGTACAGCAGGATCCCCATCCTGCTCTGCAGTCTGCTGCATGTATGCTGTAAAAAATGCACTCCTCATCAGAGAGAAGTCACCGGAGACCGAGGTGACAATCCTGTACATGGACATCAGGGCATATGGGAAGGGATATGAGGAGTTTTATGAGCGGGCAAAGAATGCAGGGGTCAGATTTGTCAGGGGACTCCCAGGAGATCTTTACCAGAATAATGCTCATGTAAGGGTGCATGTGGAGAATACAGAAAACCGGGAACTGGTAAAGATCGATGCTGACCTGGTTGTACTCTCGGTCGGCATACGGCCACAAAACGATGCAGCAGCAATTGCTGAACGGTACGGAATCACCCTTGACGAGACCGGATTCTTTGCCGGTCTCGATCAGAAGTCAGAACATATCACATCGATCAGACCTGGGATATTCCTCGCAGGCACCTGTCGGGAACCGATGGATATTCCTGACTCGGTCGCAGAGGGCGGGGCTGCAGCAATGCGGGCAGTCATCACCAGTATGAAGGGGGAACATGCAACCCTCTGATACCCCGCTCAGACCAGTAATTTTTTACCCGGATATTCCTGCAATAAAATTCATTGCACAGACGCGGCTCCCCGAAGAATATCATGAAGAGACCGCACATGACATCAAAAGGCTGGCTGAAGCGATACGATGTCTGGACATCAGGGGAGCTCCGGCACTTGGTGTTGCCGGTGCATACGGTATTGCTCTCGCAGCCCTGACCGCTACCGCATCAGAACCAGGGAAGTTCAGAGAGGAGGTGTCAAATGCAGCAGACCTGCTCAGGTCAACACGTCCCACGGCAGTCAACCTCTTTTATGGGATTGATCGCGTTCTCACCGCTGTGCTGGCAGAGCAGACAGTATCGTCGGCCCGTGAACGGGCGGTCAGTGAGGCAGAAGCGGTTGCAGATGATGACAGCAGAACCTGTCATGCCATCGGAGAACATGGCCGGAACATTCTTCCACCTTCGTGCAGGATTCTCACTCATTGTAATGCAGGAGCACTTGCCTGCAGGGAGTGGGGAACAGCACTCGGGGTGATCAGATCCGGAGTTCAGGCAGGAGTAAAGGTTCAGGTCTATGCCTGCGAGACCCGCCCGCTTCTGCAGGGTGCAAGGCTTACATCATGGGAGCTGGCACAGGACGGGATCGATGTCACTGTTATCACCGACTCAATGGCTGCATCGCTCATGAGGAAAGGGATGATTGACGTTGTGATCGTCGGGGCTGACCGGATCACAAAAGATGCTGTCTTCAACAAGATCGGAACATACATGCACGCCGTTTGTGCGGATGCCCATCATATCCCGTTCTATGTGGCAGCCCCGTTCTCAACTTTTGACGAGGAGTCTGCCGAAGCAGATATCATCGTTGAAGAACGAAGCCGTGATGAGATCGCATGCTTTGGAGGAAGAAAAACGATACCAGATGGAGTGAAAGTATACAATCCGGCGTTTGATGCAACACCTGTCTCACTGGTAACCGGGATCATCACAGAACACGGAATATTCAGGTTGCCTGAAGATCTTTCTGATATCAGGGCTATCAGACAGAGGAGCTGACTATAGGATTATGACCTCTGTATTTGAGCTATATCCCCATTTTATCACCATCATCGGAGAACTTACCGTCCTCTTTGTACTCGGGTGCCTGATCTGCGGATTCATTTTGCTCTTCCTGACGATACACGCAATCCGTTCAGGAAACCTGCTCTTCCCGAAGTTCATGCGTGCAGGCCTCATATTTCTGGAGGGGATGATGCGTGGTCTCTTCAAACTCTTCGGAGTTGAGGATCAGGAGTTCCTGCGCATCATGGTCACGCTGCAGAACACCCTGAATCGAAAGGCATTCACTGACATCCCTGTTTCACAGCGGGCTATCTTTGTTCCCCAGTGTCTTCGTTCGGGAGCCTGCCCTGCCCATCTGCATGAGGAAGGACTCAAGTGTCGCTCCTGCGGGTTGTGCCAGATAGGAGTAGCCAGACCACTGCTTGAGCAGATGGGATACAAGTTCTTCATCGTGCCTGGCTCTTCATTCATCAAAAGGATGGTGAAACGGTACAGACCTAAAGGCATCATCGGAATCGGATGCCTGATTGAGATCAAGGAGGGCACAGAGATGGCAGGACAACTTAATCTCATCTCCATGGGAATTGTTACCAGCCGCGACGGGTGTGTTGAGACCGCTGTTAACTGGGATGAGGTATACCAGGTAGCCCTGCTCGGCATTGACCCGAAGAACATCCCGACAGAACTCCAGCAATATACCACGTAATCTTTTTGTGTGAAAAACATTAGAGCGATCTTCCCTGGGGCCCCCAATGGGCACCATTGGGGTTTTTTCTCACCTAAAGAGCACTGCAGATACAAGGAATATCAGAAGCGATGCAAACATCCCGACCTTAATGAGAAGGGAACTTTTGGACTTTTTTATCTCATCAGGAGTGTTGCATCGTAATGCGCGAAATGCACCGAAGAGGATGACCAGATCGACAGGAGCTATTCCGGTAAGATAGAAATTTCCCCATCTGAAGTAGAGCAGGAGAGATATGATAACCCCGATCACTGCTGCTGCTGATGCAACCAGGACTGTAATGCGGAGCCCATAGAGGATCGGCAGGGTGCGTGCTCCCTGTTCCCGGTCACCAGGCATATCCTCAGCATCTTTGATCAACTCCCGTGCCAGGATAACACCGAACGAAGCACCTGCTACCGGAAGATTTGCTATCACACCCTCCCACCCCAGGAGGGCACCGCCAAAGAGAAAGATGCTTGCAGAGAGATACGAGACTGCGAGGTTTCCAAACAGAGGCATCACTTTCAGGTGAGATGCATACCCCCAGAGCAGAACTGAGTTTACAACCGCAATGATGATGAGTGGTAGAGGAGCAAAGCAAAACCCGATAATATTTGCTGCAAGAAAGAGCAGCACTGCATATACAAACGCTGTTCTCCTGCTGATCTCTCCGGAAGGAATCGGACGATCCGGCCTGTTAATCGCATCGATCTCCGCATCGTGGTAGTCGTTGATCACGTTCCCGGCAGCGGTGATCAGGAAAACCATGAAGAAGATGATCAGAACCGGTGGTATCAGCGTGCCGGTAGCGATGACAAATGCCAGAACTCCGGCAAATCCGGCCATAACCGCATTGAGAGGCCGAATAATCCTGAAGAAAGCAACAGGTTTCATACTATCATAAAAAAGATACGGACGTGGAGGGATTTGAACCCCCGACATTCAGCTTAGGAGGCTGACGCCATATCCTGACTAGGCCACACGTCCTGCCTTATTACGTGGCATACGGGAAGGTATAAGTCTATCGAACGGCCATTTTTTGAAAGAATGGAGTTGGAATTGATAGAAGAAGGGAGTACCTCCCTGTGGGTTCCCAGGCATGACAATACCGCAGTTTTTCCTCCAGGCAGTGCTCCAATCTTCTACAATCCACGAATGGCCCTGAATCGTGATGCAACAGTACTTGTTGCTGCCTGCACAGAGCCCAGGACCTACCTTGATGCGATGGGTGCAAGTGGGATCAGGGGATGCCGCGTAGGACATGAGACCGGAACTCAGGTCACAATAAATGACCGCGATCCCGACGCGACCTCACTTATCAGAAAAAATGCTGATCATCTCGGTCTTGATGCCACCGTCACCTGTCGTGATGCCAATGCTCTGATGTCAGAAGAACCGTTCGACTTTGTCGATCTCGACCCGTTCGGAACACCGGCACCATTTATCGATGCAGGGATCAGGAGTTCGATCAGGATGATCGGGATCACGGCTACCGATACGGCGCCCCTCTGCGGTGCTCATCTCAAGGCAGGGATCAGGAGGTACATGGCCAGGCCAATGAACACCGACTACCATGCGGAAGTCGGGCTTCGGATCCTGCTCGGGTATGCAGCCCGGATGACTGCACGGTACGACAGAGGGATACTCCCCCAGTTCTGTTTTGCACATGAACACTTTGTCAGGCTGCATCTCAGGCTGGCACGAGGGACCCAGGCAGCAGATCAGACCGTGGCAAGGCTTGGGTACATCTACCAGTGCCCGTCATGCCCGTACCGGACCGAGGGGACCGGACTTTTTCCTGAACAGCAGGAATGCCCACACTGTGGTAAACCACTCAGTCCGATCGGCCCGCTCTGGACCGGAGCAATCCAGGACACAGACTTTTTGTCAACTCTCGCAGAACGGCTACCTGCCAGCGGTCTTGCAGAGCCTGATGAACTTGAAAAGATCCTGACCTGTTGCAGAAACGAGCCGGCAATCTCATACTCATACGATTATCACAAACTTGCCAAGGCATACCGGGTCTCGCCCGGTCCGATAGCCTTAGTGCTTGAGTCACTCCAAAAAGAGGGATATTCTGCTTCGCGGGTACATTATTCTGGATACTGCATCAAAACTGATGCCCCGCTTGAGATACTTCGTGAACGTCTTACCGCTCAATAACGATCTGCAGAATGTCCTCATCTGCAAGGGTATGGGTAAGGCCGACACGTTGTGCCTCATGTTTGACTGAATCTCCCCAGATTCTTGCATACCTGAACTTATCATAAAAATCCCGGTGCAGTTTTCTACAGACATCTTCTACTTTTGCACCAAGACGCATGATCAGGGGTTCATCCATGTCTGCGGGTCCTGCTACCGGTTTCAGGTACAGCCGCATGAATCCAAGGCTGTCATAGATGGCATCCTTGAGTTCTTCCATGTGATATCCGGCAGCTGCTGATATCATCACCGGCTCCATATCGAACCGTTCCGTGAGGTCAGCCTCAATCCGTGTACGTTCTGCTTCATCGATGAGATCGATCTTGTTGACCACCACGATGGCAGGCACATATACTCTGCTGCCCATCAGAGCATCAATAAGGTCATCCTGGGTTGCATTACCACGGATAAGAATATCAGCGCTTGCAATCCGGTTTTCTGTCAGGATAGACCGGACCTCTTCGATGTCAAGGTCGAGAGCACCGACAGCATTGAGCCGAACTCCTCCGCGCGAGGTCTTCTTGATGGTGATATCAGGCTCTGGCACATTAATCCTGATACCGGCGTCGTAGAGTTCACGAAGCAGGACATCAACGTGTTTCTCGTTGAAGACATCCACGAGAATGACGATCATGTCCGCTGTTCTGACAACGGCAATAACCTCTTTTCCACGCCCTTTCCCCATCGCTGCTCCAGCAATGAGTCCGGGGATATCAAGAAGCTGAATCTTTGCGCCCTTGTGCTCAAGGGCACCAGGAACAACGGTCAGGGTGGTGAATGCATATGCGGCGGTCTCACTCTCTGTACCGGTCAGTTTATTCAGTAACGTGGATTTACCGGTAGATGGGAACCCAACGAGGACAACAGTAGCGTCTCCTGATTTCTTGACAGCATACCCCTCGCCACCGCCACCGGCTTTCATAGCCCGGTTTACGGCGTCCTCTTTCATCTTAGCAAGCTTTGCTTTCAGGCGCCCGATGTGCTTGGAAGTAGCTTTATTATAGACAGTTTTCTGGATCTCGTCCTCTATTTCTTTTATTTGATCCTCAATTCCTGCCATATATCCTTATTAATTATGAAGAATCTCCTCATATACTTGTGGTGTAAAGTAGAGAGATCGTGACGATAAATTCATGAGGACAAGATGCAGATGTACTAAAGCGTCTGCTGATATAGTGTAGTTCGGTCAATCATGTTGGACTCTCACTCCATCGACTGGGGTTCAAATCCCCATATCAGCATATTATTTTACTAACCGTTCGCTGATTCTCCTTTGATATTATTCTCACATATAAACTCTGTGCAGTGCGCTTATTTTCGGGTTTTAAGGGCAATTTGATCAGACTGATTTAGAGAAATGATCCGACTCAAAAATAGCACCATACAGGGCCTCATTTTAGAAAATTCTAAAAAATTATCGATTTATATCAGGCCGCTATATTCAAGGTCGAGTAACATGACCAGTTATATGTCTCACATGGAAAAACAGGAATAGCGACAGGATATGATGAGAGGTTGAAATCCGCGATTTGTCGTTATTTTTATAGGATATTTAGAAATGTCCGGTATTTTTACTTAAATCGCATGCATTGTGGTTTTCAAGGAGGTGATGATATTATCTAATGTATCTCAATTTCTTGTAAAGTATTGGTATTCGATTACCTAAAGATCAGGAAAAAACAGAATATCCATAGATCTGTAATTTCTTCCAATAAATAATGGTTTTTAGATCCGCATAAGGCATCCTGTGCAATTCAAAAGATTTGGATATCTGGTCAGATGGATGACTGGATATTTTACAGATTCAATGAGAGCATCTTCCAAATAATATCATGAGATGTCATCTAATTTCGGGTATTAAATAACCGATATAACGCTATAGCCTTCGCTATCTGTCTCTTTATCGGATGGCAGTTCTCTCAGGTTGATATGATCTCAACCTCCATCAGTTGTGATGGAGCGGCTTTGCTGTCCGGATCATTCATCGGGCTGAACCAGTCGTACAGTCAGCATCTCTTCACAGATGACCGGGCTGTCCTCTCCCAGGATATCCGGTTCATCGAACCGGTTGAATCCACCATCCGGGTGAACAGTTCGGGGGCGATCGGGTATGATGAGTATGCCGGAAACTACCGGATACCGGATGTCTCCTCGTTCCTCTGTTCCTTTATGGGGACAAAGAATGAGGGGAGGCGATCAGAAGAACTGGCTTCATCCGGGCTGATGCAAAACGGACAGATCATCTCGACCAAACAGGTCAGGGAAGAAGGAACCTGGTCCAGAATTCTAATCAACGGGACCGGCCAGGTGTCTCTCTCAACAGAAACCCCATAGTAACAACACCACAAAGAACAGCCGGACCTATGCTGCTGGTCCGATGCAAGTGTTTGAGGTGGTTGCCCAGGGAGGAGGTGAGTATGATGGATGGTAGTCTTGTTCTGGCTCTGGTCTCAACCGGAGCAGCCGTTCTGAATGGCATCGGGCTCCTGATGACCTGGATGAAGTACCGGAAACTGGCATATGAATCGCTCATCTTTGCCAGCGATGTGATCGGTGCTCTACACATGGAGGAGGATTATCCCCCTCCTGACCTTGCGGCGGGAGCACTCTCGATCATCGGGAAGATCTCTTCCTGAAAAAGTCTGACCGGTTTTCGAAACCGGGATATTTTAAGCGATGCGACACGTATATGCCGTGATACACGGCTCGGGGAGCATGGAGGACCGGCCCGATACCGGTCCTTCATAATACTGGCAGGGTGCAACCTCGGGCACCCTGATTTCTGTAGTCAATTCACCACCACCTGATCGTTCCGATGTTCCGGAAAAACCCAGGTTCCCCTTATTTTCAGAATGATTATACCTAAAGGTTTAATCATTTGTATATGGCCGAGTAATTTTTTCCATCCGAAAGAAAAAGATAAACGCCTCTTTGTTGTAATCTATACTTGATTTCACGTTGAAGGTATCATGCGTAGATTCTCCTTTTCAGAACTAACTTCATCACCGCTCATTATCGACGCGATTTATGAAGGAGGTGTTCAGAACCATGCCGGAGATGACCCTATATCAAAAATATTTCCCGGGGTTGGAAATCAGGGTGGGTTTCGCATCTCTTATAAGAATAACTCCAGAAAGCCAGCATATGTTGTTCTCTATACAAGTGGTGAGGAAATTGAATGGCCCGATCATCTTGACATAGAAACTGGAATATTTCGTTATTATGGCGATAATCGTAAGCCGGGATACCCTCTGCACGATACACCAAAAGGTGGAAATGCGTTACTCCGTGATACCTTTAACCTCCTATTAGCAACTCCTGATGAACGAAGGATTATCCCTCCATTCTTTATTATCGAAAAGATAGGAGAAGGGAGAAGTGTTCGGTTTCGGGGTCTTGCTGCTCCCGGTTCAAAGCATATCCCTCCAGATAATGCTCTCGTTGCAATCTGGAGGACTAAAGATAATACGAGATTTCAAAATTACGAAGCATACTTTACTATTCTTGATTCAAGTGATGAACCAATTCCTAAAGAGTGGCTCCATGCTTTGAAAAACGAGACTGGAGAAGAGAAAATATTCGAACCGGATGTGTGGAAAAAATTCATCAATGAAGGATTGCAAGGAATTAAACCTCTTCATGCACCGAAGATCAAGGTTCCATCAAAGAGTGACCAACTCCCTTCAGATGATTATGGGAGAGAACTCCTTTTTACCATCTATAACTATTTCAAGGATGATCCTTATAAATTTGAAGCATTCGCTGTAGAACTTGCGAAGATGGTTGATAACCACTTTTTTGAGTTTGATCTTACGAGACCGTGGCGTGATGGAGGCAGAGACGCTATCGGAAAATACCTTATCGGTCATGAACGGGGGAAATTGTTTGTTGAATGTGCTTTAGAAGCGAAATGCTACTGTTGTGATAATTCAATTGGAGTCAGGCAAACATCTCGTCTCATATCTCGATTAAGATATCGACAATTTGGAATTTTAGTTACCACCAGTTTTGTAGATCGTCAAGCATATTTAGAAATCAAAGAGGATGGTCATCCAGTGTTGTTAATCTCTGGAGGGGACATCGTTGATGTATTGAAAAGAAACAATATGAAAAAGGATGATTTAATCAAATGGCTGGAGCAATTCGAAAGATAAAACATTAAAAGTTATATTCTCCTAACGTTGGTTCAATCACTCCGTCTGTATCTGAAAATTTTAAGTTGAAAAAGGATTGAAACCTCTCAATATCATCTTCTACATCAAGAATTACTCCGACCCAATTTTTTTCTTGGTTCTGGGCGATTACCATAATTCCACCAATTAAATCATCAGAAAAGATGGATGAATCAACGTTTTCAACTCTGATCATGGCCGTTTCAGTACATCTTGGATCACTTTTCAAAAATGTACATTCGATATGGTTTGTCCCGTTCACAAGTAATGAAAAGGGAATCCCAGACTCATTTTCTGTTGAATTAAATTTTGATGAGAAAAAAGTATCATTCCTCTGAGAAATTCTCATTGTAGGAGGATTTTCATCGAATACATCTCCGCTAATGATCCGATAATACCCTCCATATTTTGTACAAAAATTAAAAGCGATTTCAGAATTCCGAAGATGCTTACTGAACATTGTTGAACTCATAATTTTTTACCTCGATAATCTCTCGTACCCTTTTATGGCTCTCTCCACTTCTCCAGTCTCTTATCACAATCTCCTTCTGGAAGGAAATTCCCTTTCGTGATCATCTCTTCGAGGGCATCAGCAAGATAAGATCCTGAAACAACTCCCCTCTCATCCATCATGTCCATAAGCCAGAGCACCCCGTGAACAGGAATTTCATGGTCATCACACAGACTGCGTAGCCTTCTATCACCGGTAATAATCATACAACCCGGATGATGAAGGGCATAAACATACAAAGAGAGATCAGCCGGGCTGATTCTCTTATGTGTAGGTGCCAGACGAAACAATTCTGCAAGTTGTGGCCCGGTCAAAGGTTTTACCTCCAGACCACTAGAAATCAGATGGTCAGGGAGAACACTCTTCCATTCTGCCAGAATCAGATCCACGGTTCCCAGAGAAATATACAGATCCCAGAGAGATGATACCAGACCTCCGTCTTGCAAGGTAAATAAAACACTTGAATCAAGGAGATGGAGGATATCTCTGCTCATGAACAGGACTCACAGCCACAGATCGTTGATATGTCACCGCCATACAACTCATTTGCCCGCGTCCGGGTGATCATTCCTTCAGAATATGCTCGCATGATGAGTTGATTCATGTATGTCGGCTCTTCCGGAGGATATGGTCTCATCGGCTCGCATTCATGCCACCCGTTTTTTCTGAACAGAATCTGCATACTTTTTAAGAATGATGCCGATATCAGGCCAAGATGGTATGCCCGGTATAATATCGCCATCATGGAGATGCCATATCGGTGTTTCAGGATACAGAGCTCTTCAATGCTGATCTTTTTTCTGCCGCCACCAAACTCTGTCTTCACCCGTTCATCCGGGAACAGAAAAGCCCCGGCAAACCGATGAAACAAGGCATCATCAAACCAGTCATCAGGGATTGAGCAGACAAGATGACCAAGTTCATGAGCAAGAGTCAGTCGTTGCCGATCTCCACTCATGGCCCGGTTTATGACAATCACCGGAAGTTCTTCATTCACCATGATGATCATCCCGTCAAACGACTTCGGACCATCAATGAGACAGACCTTGATCCCATGTTGTTCCATGATATCCATGAGGCTCTGAATCGGTTCAACACCGAGATTCCATCTATTTCGAAGGCTCGCCGCGATCTGCTCTATTTCGTCAGGAGAGGACAGGATTACTGGTTCAGGGAGATCGGGCTTTCCCTGCTCACCAAGAATATCTTCGATAGCACAAAACCGCTCAAGCCAGTCACGGGTCACTTCGATAACCTGTTCCTCTTTCTTTATTCCGAAACGTGACTTCTTCCGGTACGCGAGCGGAGTAAGCGAAATAATCGGCTCTTGTCTGAAAAAATATTCAATCGGGATATTCAGCGCCTCGGCTATTGAAATCAGCCGGGATGAGTCCGGATTAGTAATTCCATTCTCATAATTACCAAGTGCCGGGGCAGTTATCCCAATCTTTTCAGCCAGAGCCCTCAGGCTGAGTCCTGCCCTCATTCTCCCATGTCTTATCCGCTCTCCAATATGCATACGGTTCCCTTTCACTTTACAAATTAATAATTATCTTGCAAGTTTGTAAAGTTTACTGAAAAAAAGATCCTTCGATAAGGTCCACCCGGTTTTTAGGGCCGCGTTACGTTCAATATACGTTCGCGGTCGTAAACCTGAATTGGACATACGCTCACGAACGCATTCGATGGGGTATCGGGTATCTTAAGACAAACTTTCTCACCGATACCCAGCACGCCGAATAGTTGACTCCTGCATCCGGTCGCTCCTGGCGTCGCTTCCCCGTCTGCAGGGTCAACCGTTCGGCTTCCGTGGCGGTCCATCTCATCCCTCAAAGATATCCTGATACCTTCAAAGACCCTACATATATTCATGCAATACTACACGACCGAGCAGGTCGCGGAGATCTTTGCAATCTCCCCGAAGACGGTTAGGAAGCTGATCACGACCGGAAAAATGAAGGCAGTAAAAATCGGGATAGAGTACCGGATCAGCGATAAAGAACTTGAGCGGTTTGCTGTAGAAAATGAGACCACAGGAGAGTGACCACCCCCTTAAGGGTCTCTCCTGCGGCAGAAAAACCTGGACAGGCTGATATAAAACACCTGCTCTTTGTCGGAGGTTGATCTTCTTTTCTCCCTTGTATCTCGGGAAAAGAAAGGATAGGGGACCGGGGCAGGGCCCTTCCCTCCCCTCCATGTATCGTGTACCGGTACCTGAGAGATGTTTTGTCTTCAGGTGGGTGGGCGGGTGAATACTCGTCCGAAGGCTGGCAAACCTGGGCGCAGCCGGCCGGAGGAGAATTCGTCTCCTCCCAGTGAGGTTGTTGTCTATTCAATACCTCTTTCTCGAGGTCGTTGCAATTACACATCATAATCTCCCCTCTATTATCACGACGCTGATATGGTACCAAAGAACAGATATTCCATCATAACAGCAACAATGAATATTCCGATTCCCGCGAATGCTATCGGAAGAGTGTATTCTTTTACCACGGTTTTGATTTCATCCCCGGTAGTCCGCTGAACAAGCCAGAAGAACGGATCTGTTACATAAGAGACAATACATGACCCTGCACTGATCAGAAGGATGAGAGGAATCGGATGGATCAAGGTGATGACTTCAGAACCAGCCAGAACCTCAGCAGTAATTACGGCTGTAACGACCCGTGATCCCTGAGCGGTCTCGATCAATGCAGCAAGAACAAACGGGACGAGGATGATCGGAATTAAATGAGTCAGTTGTTGCAGAGCAACATGTGCGAACCCGCTTTTTACGATTACAAAACCGAGGGCTCCAGCACCACAGATATCAAATATAATAAGACCGGCATGCTTTGCTCCTTGTGATAATCCATGGGCACGAACCGATGTAGGAGCGAGACCGATGGCGGTAATAGCCCCGACCAGCATAATGAAGTTGATCATACTCCCCTGAGAGAGATTCAGGAGTAGGAGGGCAATAGGAATGGCAACCAGGATCGCAATGAACGGTGCCCAGGCTCTCCAGTGGAACCCATTCTTCATATCAGAGTGATCAGAATGGGAGATATCTGGAGGAGATCCGGTTCCTGATTGAAGAATAAGATCCGGATATGCAAACCTGAAATACAGAAAGATTCCTGCCAGGATAAGAAGTGAGAGTGGAATGGAGACAGCATCAAAGAGGATCGGACTCATTCCTCCGGAGAACGCGGCATAAAGCGGAATGACAACCGGAGTCGGGTACACGAGGGCATAGGATATGATTCCCCCGATTGCAGCGAGATACAAGAGGACGTTTCGCCTCCGGGTGTCTTTTTCAAGCTGGTCAAGGATTGGATTCAACATGATATATGCGGTGATGCAACAGGTGATCGGGACCGATAAGAGATATCCGGACAAGCCTGCTATCACTGGTGGATTCTTTACATATCTGCGAATATCTGCAACGATCTCCTCGATATGATGTTGTTCCTGCAGAAGTTTTGCGATAACTGCCCCACAGAGGATAATTATTCCAAATGCAGAGAATACTTTCCCAATTCCGGCGATGATCCCCTGCATCGTCGCATCAGGCGACATTCCTGCCAGTAGACCGAATAAGACCGCTCCACCGATCAGGGTGAAGAACGGAGAGATCCGGTACCAGATACTGACGATGGTGATAAGAGCGAGAGTGATGACGAATGCGATGAGGGGATCCATGTTCTATAGTGATTGTATGCAAAAACAAATAATAATCCTATCATTAGGAAATTTAGATATGTATTCATCACCACGCTAGTGCTCTCCGTCATCGTAAATTGTGGGCAAATACTCTGAATATTTTTTTTTTAAAAAGTGGCCAGAGCCCTTTGTCCCAGATTATATTTCGTTGAAGAGATCGTTAAGCGGATGTGCTTTGCATCCCTCACCGGAATGTATGCAAACTTAGGTCCTGATTTTAAAGTCGCTTTAAACAGATATCAGGTGAGGCTGCGGGAACCATTCGAAGTATGGAAAAAAGGGTATTAGGAGTAACAGGTAACAATTTCTTTTTCAAGAATATCAAGCCCTGATTGCATCTCCGATTTGGTAATCGTGAGAGCAGGAAAAATCCTGATAATATGACCATGTTTTAGATTTAAGATTAAACCATTATCCAGACATCGGTTTACAATTTCGGCAGATTTTGAGTCGTTGGTCAGTTCAAGAGCAATCAACAGACCCTGACCTCTCACTCCAGAAATCGTTTTTGGGTACTTCTCTTTCCACTCATTCAAACGCTTGATGGTTTCAATTCCCAGATCATTGACGTGAGATTCGATATCCGAATCAACCAGAAATCTGATAACCGCTTCAGAAACTGCACAGCCAAGAGGGTTTCCGTTATACGTTCCTCCATGATCCCCTTTCTGGATACCTTTGACGACTTCATCGGTGACCGCAAATGCAGAAAAGGGAAATCCTCCAGCTATTCCTTTTGCCATCGTGATAATATCAGGCTTAGCTCCCTTGCTAGTGGAATAAAAAAGCGGACCAGTCCGGAAAAACCCGGTCTGTATCTCATCAGCGATAAAAAGAACGCCATGTTTCCGGCATACTTCCGATAGTTCCAGAAGGTATGATTCTGAAGGGATATTTACGCCACCTTCACCCTGAATTGGCTCCACGATGACCGCAGCCACATCCTGGTCGATGATCTCCTTAACCGCAGCAATATCATTAAACGGTACAAAGAAATACCCTGGCATAAGCGGATTGAATTTATTCCGGTGA
Source organism: uncultured Methanospirillum sp. (assembly GCF_963668475.1). Lineage (GTDB taxonomy): Archaea > Halobacteriota > Methanomicrobia > Methanomicrobiales > Methanospirillaceae > Methanospirillum. Next base: position 22,265 of record NZ_OY764544.1, on the reverse strand, counting down.
ACATCCTGTCCGGTTGCAGAAACGGTACTAATTGTCCGTCCGTGAAAACTCATTTCAGTTGATATAATATTTTTCTTTCCCGTAACCTTCCGGGCTATCTTGATTGCTGCATCATTTGCTTCTGCTCCACTATTGGCAAAAAATATCCGGGTAAGATGCTCAGGAAGAATCTCATGGAAGAGTTGGATCAATCGGGAACGTGCAGGTGAATATGTTGCTCCTGAATTCGGATTTTGTATGATCTTTTTGCTTTGAGTGTAGAGTGCTTCAGTGATTATAGGACTGGCATGACCAATGCAGGTAACACCCCATCCCGAAGTAAAATCAAGATACTGTTTGCCGTTTTCATCCCAGACATACACACCATCGCCTTTCTCAATTGACAGGTGCGTTTTGTCTGCGAAAGGAATATAATACGAATCTTCTATGAAAAACGTGTTCATCGTTTTATTCATTGAGTTGCCTCTTTTGAAATAATCTAATTGCCGCGATAATCTTGTATTATTTTACGCACAATCCGATAAATAATTAGGAGAAAAATAAAATTTCGTTCTATAATGGGATCAGACAGGTTCCCCATGAAGTGACTATCCGGGGAATGTACCGCGTCCTTCACCGGAATGTATAGAAAACTCACCTCGTGATTTTTTCACGTAATCCAGGTATAATCAGAGTGTATTGCCGGTTTCTTTCCTGATATGAAAATCCCCGGATGAATATAGGTTGTCTCTGGATCATCCGGACCTTCCCCTCCCATGCGGAAATGCCATCGGGAAAGAAACTCATCAATCGGAATCACTCCTCTGGTCCCAAGTAAAGCAGGATCTTCAAAGTACACATTCCTACTATCAATCCCGATGACAACCATGTAATGACCATCATTCCAGACATCGTCCCACCGATCGGGGTCTACCGTTACCCAGATGCCATTCTCTTCATAGCCGTTCCATGCCTGGGCAATCACAATGACCGGAACTCCCTGTTTCAGAGATTCTGTCAGATCTTTCGTGGTTACCTGCTGTAAGAGATATGCATCAAGACCATACGAGGAAGCAATCGATACGATTTTTTCCGGATCCGTCCCCCGACCCGGGCTGGTCTCAAGCCGGGTCATCAGATCACGCTCCTCCACACAGAATCCCCAGAATCTGAGAACTGCCTGAAGGGAAGAGGCACCGCAGCTATAACGTGTACTCTGAATAACCTCAGGAACAGAACTGATAAGTATCGCATCCGGGTCAGGAGGATCTGCTCCTTCGTATGCCGGACAACAGGGAGAATTCACAGGCAATTTGGTCCCCGGTGTTTTCGGTGCATATTCCTTATTTCCTAGCATACTCATCCATAGTTACTATCGTTACGCATAGTATGATCTCTTTGAATAATCCCGTCAGATACTATATGTTCATTTATAGGACCAGGTCAACGATCAATCGAGTATGTTATTTATTTCAAAAATTATAAAATTGTAGTGAAGATATGAAAGTGGCGAAAAATTATCAGAATTCTTCCCATCTCTCTCCGGGAAAGACTGTATTTGGATTACTCATCCTATGTTTGTGCATGATTCAGCCCGGATCAGCAACAATATTCTCTCAGGATGGATCTGAAATTGCCGGAGCTCATCTCATCGAGACCATGAATAATGCAACCAATGTGTCAACAACTCCGTTCCCCATCCAGTTCTTCTACAATACCCACTGTGGCTCCTGTCAGGCAGCGATTCAGTACCTGGATACATTCTCTGCCAACCATACGGACATTGGTGTTGAACATCACGATCTGTTTAACAATACGGAGAGTTTTGCCTTGTATGAAGGGTATAAAAAACGGTTTAACCGGACAGATATTCATTATCCAATAATCTTCATGGGAAATGTTGCGATCATGGAAAGCGGAGATATACAAACATACACCGAACCTCTGACGCTCTGGTATCAGACAAACGCGAAGAAAGATCCGGTGACCGGACTCGTCTCCTGGATAACATCCTTCACGAAAGAAAACAAGTAATTTTCAGGTAATCGTCATGGCCGAAGAAAGAAGAAAAATGGATTCTTTGCAACTCTTATGGAATCGATGACCAAGACCGGTGGGTGATGTGGCAATGGAGAGACTTGTGACTGCAAACCTTCGGCAGATTCAAAGGATTCTGAGAAGTCTTCTAAACCCCAGCCTAAACAATACCCTTTAGAGAAAATAATTATTGTTTTTATTACACATCCTTAAATATTTGGATAACCTATACGTCATCAAACAAACATTTCAAGATATGTTGAGGTGAATTATCATGGCAGAAGAAAAAAAGAAAAAAGGATTTTTTGCAGCGATTAAGGAATCATTCACGAAGACCAGCGGATGCTGTGGCAATGGAGAAACCTGTGGCTGCACCCCTCAAGCAGAATCGGAAGATTCCAAGAAGACTGCAAATACCCAGTCCAAACAGTAAGATCGTATCCCCCTAGTTGTTTACCCTGAACAATCAGGAGTGCTTTTTTTATCAGAGAATAACCTATGGATAATAATCAGACAGATACACCGGCATATTGGGAATTTCTAGTGTTTGCACTGGTTCCGGGCATCGTCGGGATTCTCATTATCACCAGCTGGGCCCTCTCCTCCTTCCGGATTTTACCGGATTATATAAGCGGTGGAATCGCTCTTGTGGCAACACTTTTCGGTGGCTACACGCGGTTTCTCTCCGGATTCCGCGATATGTACCACCGAAAGATCACGGTTAATGTCTTCGTGACTGTAGCCCTCATCGCCACGATGGCAGTCGGCCAGTTCCTCTCTGCAGCACTGATCGTTTTCATTATGGCCGTGGTTGGTGCATTTGAGTCCTATACGCTTGATAAAACAAAGAAAAATATCCGGAGTCTTCTGAACTTTGCACCAAAGTTGGCACATGTTCGAAGGGGGGAAGAGGAAATTACTCTCCTCGCTGCGGATGTTCAGATCAATGACATTGTCATAATCCGCCCGGGAGAACGGATTCCTGTTGATGGCATCGTCGTCTCTGGTTCGAGTAGTGTGAACCAGGCTCCAATTACTGGTGAATCCATCCCGGTTGAGAAGAATATCGGAAGCGAAGTTTTCAGCGCAACCATGAACGAGACCGGACATCTTGAGGTCCGGACAACCCGGGTCGGAGAGGATACCACCCTCGCCCGGATCGTTCATCTTGTAGAAGGAGCTCAGGGCTCACGGGCACCAATCCAGGGGATCGCAGACCGGTTCACCACCTGGTTCCTCCCGACGGTCATTGTCATTGCAATAATCGGGTATCTTTTGTCTGGGAAAATCCTGGTCTTTGTCTCTATCCTGCTGGTTGCCTGTCCCTGTGCATTTGCGATTGCCACTCCGACAGCCGTTACCGCCGGGATATCCAATATGGCAAAACGAGGCATTCTGATCAAGGGAGGAAATTTCCTCGAACTGACCGGAAAACTCGATACCCTTCTGGTTGACAAAACCGGGACATTCACTCTTGGCAGGCCTAAAGTAATCGAAGTTATTCCCTTCCCTCAATTTCAGGAGGAGGAAGTTCTTCGTCTTGCTGCAACAGGTGAAAAATTCTCAGAACATCCTCTCGCACGGGCGATTCTGGCCGAAGCGGATGCACGGGGAATTACCATTCCTGATCCTGACGAGTTCAAAAGCGAGACAGGAATGGGTATCATCGCCCGGACCGGTGAACAAAATTTGATCATCGGGAAGCAGGATTTCCTTGAGAAGAACGGGGTGCAGTTCGGGGAAGAAGTTCGCGAAATCATCGACACTGAAATGAATCGGGGAAGGACCTCCATCCTGGTAAGCAGTGGTACTGTGGTTATGGGTCTGATCGCCATCGCTGATGAGATTCGTCCGGGAACAGCAGAGGCAATATCTGCACTCCGAAAGATGGGAGTGAAAAAGATCGTCATGCTCACCGGGGATAATGAAACTGTAGCAAAGGCAGTAAGCGAATCCCTCGGTATTGACGGGTATCAGGCAAATCTTCTTCCTGAACAGAAACTAGGAGTGGTTCAGGAACTCCAGGCAAAAGGGGAGATGGTGGGGATGATCGGTGATGGGATTAATGATGCCCCAGCCCTTGCACAAGCAGATGTCGGAATTGCCATGGGGGCTTCGGGAACCGATGTGGCGATTGAAACTGCTGATGTCACCCTCATGAAAGACGATCTCTGGCAGTTTGTGGATTTTGTCTGGATGAGTCAGAAAGTGATCAAACGGATCAAGATCAATATCGGGCTCTCGATGGTGTATAATGCTATCGGGCTTCTCCTCGGTGTCCAGGCATTTCTTTCACCGATAACTGCGACACTCTACCAGGAGGCAGGATGTATCTCGGTCGTGCTGAGTTCAACGTTTCTCCTCTGGGCAAAACCAAGGGTCAGCCACCCCTCATGTCATGAAGATTCGAAACCCTGAAGAAGAATTATTCTTCCGTCTTTTTTATCCGGCATAACGGAACTTCTTCATCGTCGATCATGGGGATGTGCATGTATTCAATTCCCCAGTTACAGAGTGCATCGAGGAGAGGAATGAGTGTTTTCCCAAGTGGTGTGAGAGAATACTCTACTTTTGGCGGAACCTGTTTGTACATTTTCCGTTTAACAATCCCGTCAGCTTCAAGTTCCCGTAACTGTTTGGTGAGCATCACATCGGTGATCCCGGGCACGGCTCGCTGAATTGCACTAAACCGGAGCACTCGTTTTCGTAAGTACCAGATGATCAGGGGTTTCCATTTCCCACCAATCACATCAAGAGTTCCTTCTACCGGGCAGAAATAACAGGATGGATCTTTCATGGTAAATCTATACTATGGTTATGCATAGTATCTACAAAAAGAAGTAGTATCCCATATAAATTTGGTATGAACCCATATTCTGTGCATACTGAGAGAGCCTGATGATCATAATCGTCAGGAATCGGTACAATTCAGAACAATGGTGAACCTGTGCTTGAAGATCAACTAACTATCGCATTCAATGAGTTCGTTCACGTAGCTGTGGTACTCGTGATCCTTATTGCGGTCATCTCTGTAATAACAGGAATCGTGCGGGAGTATATCCCGCAGGAGAAAATTCAGAAACGCCTTGGAAGCGGTCTTGGTAGAAAAGGCCCGATTGTAGGGGCATTGCTCGGAATTCTCACACCCTTTTGCAGTGCTTCGATGGTTCCGGTCTCGATGGGAATGATCGAGTCAAAGGTTCCCTTTTCAACCGTACTTGCATTCCTGTTCTCTGCCCCGATCTGCAACTTTATGGTGGTTGGGATCATCTTCGGCGTCTTCGGATGGAAAATCGCAGTGGTTTATTTTGTCGTTACCCTGGTGATGGCTACCCTGGGAGGAGCGATTATTGGGAATACCCGGCTTAAGCATGAGGTCAAAGAAGTAATGGTTGCCGGACCTCCATGCGGGTGCTCATCTCCTGCTCCTGAGCCAGTATGTGGATGCTCCGCATCTCCGGCTCCGGTTCTCTATGCCGCAGAATGTGGGCGGGCTCTTCCAACCCAAAGTCCGGTAGAAAGATGCTGCCCGGTACCTGAACCGGTCCAGACATCCGGGTGCTGCGTGAGTACTACCCCATTGCCTGATCTCTCATATGAGACGTTCTGGGGTCGTAATCAACCCCGGCTCATCAGGAGCATGCCGTTTGCCCGTGCGTTGTTCTCGAAGATCACGCCGTACGTGCTTATCGGTGCCGCGATTAGTGGGTTATGTGCTGCATTTATTCCTGATTCTATCATCGAGACGTATGTTGGAAACTCAAATCTTCTCGCCATTCCGATAGCTGCGGCTATCGGAGTGCCATTATACCTCCGAATCGAGATGGCAATTCCGCTTCTCTCTGTTCTTCTTACCAAAGGAATGAGTCTGGGTGCCGCAATGGCTCTTCTTATCGGCGGTACCGGTGCGAGCCTGCCTGAAATTGCAATTCTTGGGTCCATGCTCAAACCCAAAGCGATAGCAGCGTACGTAATCTGGGTGTTTCTTACTGGAACGCTCGGAGGTTTTGTCTTCTATGCATTATTCACCGGGTAAGAGATGGAATGATGGATAGAGAGCAGAACCAGTCGGAAAGAAAAGCAGGGCAATCTTGTCACGGTTTAAGATCTACACCAGGAGAGAAGAAAGGATTCTGTAAAATGTTCCTCTCCATCTTTTCGTATTGTCCCTACACCATGCTCGGGAAAAAGATCCTCCGGATTCTGCGGGGAGAGAACGATCTCCCTCATGAACCATTAACGGGCAATGAACGATACCTGAAAAGTAAAACCACGTTCGGAGTTGGAATTATACTCATTGGGATCTTCTGCCCGATATTCTGGATATCAGTATTCACCGGAGCACAAGGTACTGAACTGTTCATGAGTGGAATAAATTCTCTCCTTGTTGTGTTGTTCGGGATTTTTTATATCTGGTATTCCCGGGTTCAATCACGAAAAAAGATGGCCTTGGAAAAAACCAAGGAGCGAATATGGCTGGAGGACGAATGATCGGTATTTCCCACCAAGATATTTTGCATGAAAAGTCATATTCATCCGTCCTGCCTGGGGCCCCCAACGGGGCACCGTTGGGGTTTCAGGAGATAATCAATGCCCCAGACTGAAGAACAATTGTATAGTCTGATGAAGGTAGGAGGAATATTTGTACTCGTTGGAATATTCTGCCCGTTCTTCTGGATGAGATTTTTTTCCGGAGATTATGGATCTGAAACCATGGTGTACGGACTTCACTCTGCGGCGTTTATTGGAATAGGAATAATTCTATTTGGGAAGAGTTGGTATGATCTGAAGCATCTGCAGTAACTTTCACCTTTTGTCTATTCTTGTATTCTCACATATCACTCTTCGAAAAAAGTGAGTCGACTTCCTATCCCTGACAATCTGGTGATGAACACCCACATCCTTTCTGCCAGTTCATCCAATAAAACCCGATTCCAACAGTGATGATGGTGATAGCAAGCATGATAGGTTTGGTTACTCCCAGAAACGCCGTACCAAATAGTCCGGCATACACCACAAGCATCGGAGAACCGCAGCATCCGGTGAGAAAACATCCTCCTCCGTAGATGATGGTAAGCACAGAGAACCCGGTGAGAACTCCTTTATTGGCACCTCGTTTCTTTTCGAGGAACGTAAGGATAGAATAGGCTAAAAACGCTGCTCCAAGTGCGTATGATAATCCGATGAAGTACTCTTGTTCTTCGAAATAATTCCAAAACAGATACGAATACATCTCCGAGGGTACAGCGAACGGAAGAAACAAGGTTTGACTCAGAATAAAATACGCAATATGGATAGCGAGAACCAGAACTCCGATAAAAAATGGGATGAAAAAGATTTTTAATTTCATTGTGCTGCTATGGAAGTTGCATTGAACAACACTTTATTTTCTTTATCCTTGACAAGCGTTCCACTAATCTGAACAATATCTTTCACCTTTGGTATTGCTCCCGAATAACTCACTGGGATAAAATTGACAGTACATTTCGATCCACACCCGCTGCCACAACCTACCAGATCGGTGAACATAAACGTGTGTGAATCAGGAAATGAGACCGCCACCACTCCAATCAAGGTAAGATCCTTATTCAGAAATGGGAGTGGATTTTTGTATATCGTAGCAACATCGGTTTTCGAAGTGGGGTCAGAACTCTGAGTATTCTGAACTCCCTGACCATATACCGTTCCACTTATCAGTAGAATACATACAATGATTCCAACGCAAATATTGGTAAATTTAATCATACACATCCACCATCCGAATATAATGAGAGAATAACTGATTCACTTTTGAGACTTTGAGACCGTGTCACATATGTGACCGGGGTGCCTCATTCAAATATATTTGCAATGACATAATAACGATTTGGTATGGGTTTTTCACTCTCTCTGGAATTATATATCTAGAGAAATCTAGCCTTAACATTATCATTTTTGAAACAAAATAGGCAATCATTACCTTTTTGACTACAGTTTTTGATACATACCCCGCATTCTTTGTACCAGAAGGATTTCGCACTGATTTTCAGATATCCTCCTCGATGTCTTCTGGAGATTTCGTTAGAGGTAATTCATGGCACAGTATGCTCAAACGGTTGCTCATCAATGCAATGAATGCGGGAAATGCAGTGATGAATGTGATTTTTTAATCGCCTATGCAAAAACTCCCCGGGAACTGGCAGAGGAAGTACTGCAGGCACAATTCTCAAATGATCCTACCCTGCCGTACTCCTGTAATATCTGCGGATACTGTAAGGAGATCTGTCCGGTAGATCTTGACATCGGTCAGATGATTACCGAAATACGTGAGCAGATGGTATCAGAAAAGACCGGCCCTCTTCCCGGTCATAAGCCGGCAGTAGATGGTCAGGAGTTTTATCTTTCAGATAATTTCAGAATTGTTTCGGCAGGAAAGAATGCCAGCCATTGTGAGAAGGTATTCTTCCCTGGTTGTGCCCTTTGTGCGTATTCACCCGATCTGGTCACTGCGACATACGAATACCTGGTAAAACAATTTGGAACCATCGGAATAGCGCTCGGGTGCTGTGGAGGTCCTTCACAGTTAATTGGCAGATCCGAATATGCCAGACAGATTGCGAATCAGCTTGAGCAGGAGGTGAAGAAAACCGGAGCCACTGAACTCATCGTCTCCTGCCCGTATTGCTATAAACTCCTTTCAGAACGTCTCACAGACATAAAACCAGTCTCGTTGTTTCCCTTGTTACAGGAGGCGGAAGATCGGATCTTAGAAAAGGGAACAGGTACCTATTCGATCCATGATCCATGTTCGGCTCGGAACGAGCCAGCCATACAGAATGCAGCCCGAAATCTGGCAGAGATTGCAGGATATACCATTGAGGAACACACCCATACCCGTGATAACACTCATTGCTGTGGCATGGGGGGGATGGTATTTCTGGCAAATGCCACGGTAGCATCCGCAAAAGCATGCAGAACCATCAGGGAGTCATCTCATGATCTAGTGACCTACTGTGCAACCTGCAGGGATATCTTTGCAGGTCAGGGAAAACACGCCATTCACCTGCTTGACCTGCTATTTACTCCTGACCCCGCTGCTCAGGCTCAGAAGATCCCCAATTCACCAGAAGTTGCCACGAACAATCTCAAGACCCTGAATCAGTGGGTCAGATCTTTTTAAGGGAACCATGTCACTCAATATTCAACCAACCCGGGGTATCATACCGGTCATCTGTGTCATCATCGGATCAATCCTGTTCATCGGTATTGGTCAGGGTCTCCTCGGGATATCTCCGGGAGATCTGAGTGTGTACGCACTCTTCTTTGTCTGGACTGCGTTTCTCATCTCAATGGCGGGTAACTGGCCGTTTGAAAAGATTTCGCAGCCATTTCGCGGTATATGTTATCTGATCAGCGCTTTGGTACTTGGGATTCTGCATCCCTTCGTGATTGGATGGTTAGGGTATGGACCAGAAACGCACTGGCCGCTCATCTCAAATCTGTTTCTGGGGATTGGCATTATCATCGCGTTTGGCAATCCCCTCGTAAAAGGGCTGTCGCAACCTGCAGCGATCTTCTTTAATGCCCTGTTCTGCTATGTATTTGCCATCGTACTCATGATGGGATACGGGTTTGTTCCTGCCATCTGGTTTGCTATGTTTGTGTATTACCTCTTCTGGGTCGAACAGTGGCCGCTGCAGAATGTACCCCAACCAGCAAAAGGAATTCTGGTATTTACTGTACTCGGGCTGTTCAGTCTGATCCTCTGGCAGGCATATACTGCAGTTGGAACCAGTTTTTTCAAACCAGAAGCAGGATTATTCTTTGTCCTCTTTGTCTGGTGGCTTGTTATGTTCTCCTGGAATCTGGAGACCTGGCCTGCTCAGAAGATTCCCCAGCCAAAAAAGGGGATTATCGGCCTGATTATTGCTCTCGCCCTTACCGGGTTATCGTATGTGGTGATCGTTCAGGTTATGGGGATCAATGCAGGAATAGCCGGGAGTATTGTCTGGGTCTTTGTGTCATGGCTCTATACGTGGGATATCGTTCTTGGAAAGTGGCCGGCAGATCTGAGCACAGGTTTGCCGGATGATGCCAAAGAATAAGGCCAGATATTTCTTTTTGCATGAAAAAGTCCTTTTCACCGGTCCAACCTGGGCCCCCAACGGGGTACCGTTGGGGTTTTTTAGTGAGGACAAAAAGCGATCCTGGATAGAATCAGAAGATTTCAGTCATTATGAAGAGATATGTAGCTCGTTCTGTCAGAACCTTTTTCTACTCCTTTCCCAAAAAGAAATACATGGTTAACCAAAAGGCGGATCGGGTCCTTATTATCGTTGGAATTATCCTCGTCGTTGCTATTATCGGGTGTATCGCAGCTGCAGCAATTATTCCAACACCAGCAGATGAGCCGACTCTGAAACAGGTAAAACTATCATCTACCGGACAATCAGCAGGGGCATCTCCTTGTTGTAAAACTATTCCTCAAGGCTCTTCCGGATGTGGATCAGCACGATCTGTGAATATTCAGGGATAATTTAGAAAGTGGGGTTGTAATCCTCTGTGATCTATTTTTTGTTACGTTTGTAGTATCTTTGTTATTAGCTCGCGATGGATATGGGTATGACTTTTCATCTGGTATGCAATGGTCGTGTATTCCCTCATCCGGGCGTATCTTGTCTGGAAAGTGGGTCATAGAATATTATGTTATCGAGGAGTAAATCCTCTCAAAAAGAGATGAGAAATAATTCTTACTTAAATCCCAGGAATTTTAATACAGTATTCCAAAAATTGTCTTCGGAATTCTTTTTACCAGTATACCATGAATACACATCTTCAAATCCGTTGATGATCTCATCAGTCCCTTCAAGTGCCACCGGTCCGATAAATATCACCGGGATGTTCATCCACTCGCGGTGATAGGTGTGTAAGAGATCATTCAACCGGTCTTCTCCTTTCTGGTTGTTTGACAGGTTTACCATCTCAACTGGGGTACCCGGATGATCAGCAATATACGTGGTGAGATACTCGTGTGCCGGAATGCAGGATCCGCAATCGGGATCATAAAAAAATACAATCGGCCTGCCATCATCAGCCGGCTTCGTGGTATTCATTAGGGTATAGACATCTGATACGGTGCGGTTTGCACCATCTTCAAAGAAGATTGTTGCAGAGGCAGGGAAGACTGACAGAATCATTCCGATAAGGATGAAGACTGCCATCAGGGTTCCTACAGGAAAATTATGTGATCGTATCATGCTCATTCAGGTTTGGATTCTCATTAATTGGGATTGGTCATGAGGGCAACGTATTCGGACAGGTGAGAAAAATAACGAGTTACTGGGTATACCACCGGTATACATCCTCAAAATTCGCCTCAATGTCATGAGCCCCTTCCAGGGCGAGGGGTCCGATGTACATGACCGGTATGTACACCTTTTCCCGGTGGAATGCTGCCTTGAGCTCGTCATACTTCTCTTTCCCTTCAGTCCCATCCGATAAGCTCAGCATTTCTACGTTAACATCCGGGTGCTGCTCCAGGTATGCCTGGAGGTATTCATGTGCCGGAGCACAGGAACCACATTCAGGATCATAGAGGAAATAAACCGGTTCCTTCGCTTCTGTCGGAGCAGTACCGTTCGTCAGTTCATAGAGTTCAGGTTCAGTGAGATTGAATACCTCTTTGGTAAATATCGTCGCCGAAACCGGGAACACTGAGAGATATAATCCGATGACAAGCAGGCATGCCAGGATCCACCGTATAGATGATGAGGTTTTCATAATTTGTGTACTCCATGGATGAGAAATAATCAGACCAATTATTTCAACATTCATTGAATTTTATTTTTCTTGAAATAATAAGTTTCCTTTAATTCACTGATTTGCACGAGTGTGAATGATCGTTCAGGAAAAATAGTGTTTTTTCCTGTTTATGAGGGGAGTTGTGAGAGTATTGACTCCAGTTTTTTCTCAGGAAATACTCCGTCTCCGATGTATGTCGCAGAGGAATTTGAAATGATGATAGTCTGGGGAAGTGACTGAACAACCTGAGTACCGACGGTCTGAATTAGACTTTGAGTAAACTCTTTAGGAGCAGTCACAAAAATACCGGCAAACTTGTTCTTTTCAATATGATTCTTAACCTGAGCGGTGTTTTCTCTCGGATCGATATCTATCCCGAGAATAATGAATGTATCAGGATTATTTTCTACAAGTTTTTTTGTTTCACGAAGCTGCATAGAACATGCCGGACACCATACTGCGAAGGTATGCACTATGATCGGTTTTCCTTGTGATCCAAGTTCTGCAATTGAAGTCTGTTTACCGGTCACTGCGTCGGTGATCGGAATCGTCATCCACTCAATTTCGGAAATGGCAGTGGGTGCAGGTTTCTGTTTCGATATACCATCCCCGGTATTTGTAATACAGCCGGTGATGAGGATGCAGGCAAAACAGATGAGGATAAGGGTGATTTGATCTCGTGGATTATGCATAATAATCTATTTTGTATGAAATGTGCTCGTTGTGTTATGTACCCCTATTGCATTAAGGGAATTACTATCCAGGTGATTCGCTCCGTTCTTTAGTCGGAGGTAATCTTCCGGTTCATCTAGTATGGTATCATGTTGAGGGGTGAGATGTTCTGTGGGAGGTTGGAAGAAATATCCATGAGATAATATCTCGTGAACTTTTTGTCCTTTTGAGCAGACACGAATCCTTCGGCGATAAGTTTTTGGACCTGTTTGGTTACTGATGAACCGGCAATACCTAAAATGTCTGCCAGTTCTCCTCGGGAGATACCGGGTGTCTCACTGATTGCCAGAAGTATCCGTGATGTTTTGGATGAGAACTGAATTGAAAGGAGTCGCTGCTCGTGGTCTGAAAATTTCCCATGATTTTCAAAGAAATGAAGTGCGCCCCCTTCGTTGGTGATCCGGATTTTATGCGATTTTTCAAGAAGTGCCAGATGATATCGGAGGGTGTTCTCATTTAATCGTGAATACGCAACCAACGTCTTCAGATCGATCCCCGGAATCTGAAGAATCAGATCATATACCGTACCGCGTTTCTCATGTTTCAGAACACTTTTCTCTGTAAGACGACGATGTCCCGAGATGATAGTACGGATAATCCTGTCCGTGAATGGAACATCCCTGCATGATACATCATTTATCAGGGTACACCGACTCCTGCATGCAATGGGTTGTTAAACAGGGAATACCGATCCCGATGATGATGCATATGACAAGGAGATACGTAAGTGGGTTCATGGACAATCACTTAAAATTTTCTTGAATGACATAATAAATGTCTCATTCCGTCATACGCATGGGTCAGTTTCCTTCTTTTTTCTCCAGTGAAGTGAATTGATCTTTGCTACACGCCTGATTATTGCGACCGGCACATGGTTTGGCCAGGGTTTTTCATGTAGCTTTTGCTGTGAGAACTCATTTATTACCTGATAATGAATCTTCTTCAGGGCATGACCGGACAATCCAATCACCTGGAACAGAGTGTTGAAAAGACCTGTCTGTCATGACCCGCTTCACAAGATAAACACCAGAATTGTATCCATCTCGTACTGTTACCGGAGGTGAATGTCCTCGAAGATACCAAATCTGCCATAGGATAACGTCACAACCAACAACGGGAACTGATGATACAATATAACCACATGCATTCCGGACGATCGTCTGGAATGTCTCCCTTCCGCAATAACCAAGTCTTATCGTATTGATAGGATGTCAGATCTATGAGTGAGACACATCAATGCAATCAGAAGATTGGTATGTATCAACCCCTGATCTACTCCATCAGATCATTATGATCTGGAGATACCATTTAGATTATTCTGATTGACTGTCAGACTCATGGATCTGATCTGGTTCCTGAAGTGACCTTTCGCATCTATTTTGAAATCTTTTGACTGATTCAATCTTTATCCAGGTTTCATCCCTGAATCTATAACCCCTGGATTTGATGCTTATTGATCAGGTACCCCTCTGCTCCCTTCATGGTCCGGGAAACCGTAACCGGAGATAATCGCGTATCTCCACCTGATACAGAACATACAATGCGTTTTTTAACAGAAACCATTCATGTAGCTTTTGCTGTGAGAAAGATTATACCAAACATATCCAGAAAACTACTGATTAATTGCGGTTTATCATGAGAAATAGATTATATTATCAGGTTCTTTTGCTACTTTTCACGTTGAGCATTATTGGTACCGGACTGGTAGCGACAGTGTCAGGATCAGAGGAACCAAATACCAACCTGATGGTAGTCGGTGGAGCAGAAAAACCGGTTCATGTTGACTTTTTCTACAATCCTACCTGTGCTCCCTGCATGAAGGTTCTCCCCTTTATGGAACAGTATGCAAAAAGTCATCCGGAGACAGAGATTGAGTTTCTGAACGTATCCATGAATCGCACAAATGCCCTGCAATTTGAAAATATCAGGAGTATGTACCCTCAAGGGAAGATATACGTACCTACGGTAGTTCTTGGGAACTCGTTCATCCAGGGTGAACCGAATATCTCCAGCCAGTTTATTTCTGCTGTAGAATCTTATCGGAAAAATGGTCAGGCAAATGGAACATTTACTGACCTGGGTTTAACTGGGTTTCAGACCGGTGATGAGATCACCCAGACTGCATCGGTAACCCCTTCACCTGATGATCAGGAGACTGATGGCATTTACTTTTTTTACAATCCCACCTGTGGTTCCTGTCAGAAAGTGCTCCCCATAATTGAGCAGTATGCCAGGGAGCACCCCAATATCAAGATTAATTTTAACAATATATCAGGAAATCAGAAAAATATTGAACTGTTTGAGAAGTTCAGGAATATGCATCCCCAGGAAACAATTCATGTTCCGGTAGTATTTGTCGGTGATACCCTCCTACAGGGTGAACCAAACATCACGGAAAAATTTAATTCCACCGTAGAATCATACCAGAAAAAATCTACACCCAATGCATTTCTCTTTGATCAGGGCTCATCCCAGGAAGTATCCTCTGTAAATCTGGTCGTTCTTCTTGTTGCCGCCATCGGGGAAGGTCTGAATCCCTGTGGACTCCTTGTTCTGGCCCTTCTGCTGGTATCTCTGATGGCAACCGGTACCAGGAGAATGGTTCTGTTCGTAGGAATTTCATATATCTGTGCATTTTTCCTGATCAGGCTTCTCTCCGGGTTTGCAATCTTCTCCGTGATTCAGCTTCCCGGATTAGCTACTACTTTTACTCTGGTCGCTGCTGCCATTGCGATTATTGCAGGAGTCATACAGATTAAAGATGGTCTCTCGAAAAAACAAAAGCCCCTGCTCTCTATTCCGGAATCAAAGAAAAGTCTGATCTCTTCATACATGAAAAAGGCAAGTATTCCAGGCGGGTTTATTGTCGGGGTTCTGGTAGGAATTTACGGGATGGCCTGTACTGCAGGGATTTACATCTCCATTCTTGGGATGGTCTATAAGGATGTAACATCAGGTCTGCTTTATCTGACGCTCTACAATTTCGTGGTTATTATCCCTCTCATCGCGATTCTCCTCCTTGTCTTCTTTGGTCTTCCTCCAGAAAAGGTGAATGCCTGGAGAGAAGAGAGAAAAAGTCAGTTACGGTTAGTGATTGGGATTGTCATGGTTCTGATGGGAATTATCATTCTCATCCCGATGATCTAATTTTTCAGTCCATGTGCCAGGATGAACTGCAGAATATTTCAACAATAATTAAATTGTTAGAGAATCATTCCTCTATGTCTGAAGGCGTATAATATGACATATAAACAACCTCCTCATCCTGATTATCCTCCCGAGGAAGGAAGGTATTTGAGAGGTAATGATTATTCTCCGGTTGCGGTTGTGATCATCCTCACCACCGATGAAGATAAGATCCCACCAGAACTTGAACGCCTGGTCAGGACCGGGATAGAGTCCGGAGCAGCATTATCAGGAACGGTGCAGACCGCAAATATCGGCATTGAGAAGATCGTCTGTAATATTGTCGCGAACCCGAACATCCGGTATCTTGTTCTCGGAGGCCCGGAAACTGAAGGACACCGGACCGGGGATGCGATCAAAGCTCTGATCAAGAACGGGGTTGATGATAAGAACAAGATTATCGGGACTGATGCTCTCACTGCAAACCTGTATAATATTTCCAAAGAGATGATCGCCCGGTTCAGAGATCAGATCACCCTGGTCGATTGCCAACATCAGAATGAGTCAGCTATCAGGCAGGCCGTCTGGTCCTGTTACCAGGAGACTCCGACAGAGTTTATGTCATACTCGCTCTATGATCCCGGAGCTTATCCTGATCCTCCATTAAACGGGAAGATCACCTGGAAAGTAACACAGCCCTGGGCAGAACCAAAGGATGAAAAGGAGCGTGAGGCGAAGCAGAAGGCTCTCGACCTGATGGAAAAGATAAAAGAGTCTGCTAGGAAGAAACGTGAAGAGGAAGGGAAAATTTAAATCCCATATTCATTCTGAATAGCATTAAGAGAACTCAGTTATTCTTACTTCTAGTTGGGTTGACATTTGGATATTGTATAGAAAAAATTTCTGCCTCCTCTGTGAATTTGCTTCGAATGAGAAATCATATAGTTTAATTAATGCACAGGATTATGCTTATTTTTTAAAAAATATATAAGTTATACATTGGATGAACTATATTATTGATATTTGAACTATATTTACTCTCTTTAGATGATTTATTTCTACAGTCATAAATCATATTATTTTAAGTGTAATAAGATAAAATATACTTTGTCATAATGTTAATTGCTTAAGTCAAAAAACTGTATTGTGTCAATTAGTAACCCTAATTGAGTATCACTTTGGCATGAACTTTGACATTTACTTTGGAGTTAACCATATGGAAAAAAAACTATTGATTTCAAGAACGATTGTTGGAATTTATACAATTTTACTCTTGATGTGCGTGATAACAGTTTGTGTGGCTCAGGATTCAAATTCTGGACCAAACACAAAATCTATCACTGATATGGCTGGAAGAACCCTTACCGTTCCTAATCAGATAACAAATGTTCTCTCCACCTATCCACCCACTACAGAAATGATTTACATGCTTGCTCCGGAGAAATTGATGGGTTGGCAGACTGATGAAAAGAACATGACCTACATGCCAGAAAAATACCGAACGCTTCCTGTTGTTGGAGGTTGGTATGGGGGTCTAACAGCGGACTATGAGACATTTATCTCAATGAAACCAGATGCAATATTTACTGGATTCACCAAAAATGGAAATTATCTGGAGACAATCAATGAAAGACAAGAAAAGTTCGGATCTATCCCATACATTGCAGTCGAGGATACTACCAATGTTAACAATTTTGCACCTGCAATAAAATACATGGGCGAATTACTCGGAGAAGAGCAGAAAGCAGTTGAACTAACATCATATTATGATAATGTCTATAATAAAGTGAGTGGGATTGCAGCATCCATTCCTGAGAGCGAGAAGAAGAGTGTATACTATGCGGAGGGGCCTGAAGGACTAACAACTGATCCAAAGGGTTCAATGCATGCTCAGTTAATAGATCTCTGTGGTGGAATTAATGTTTACGAGGGCGCTCAAAAAGGAGAGATGGGGTTGTCTCCAGTCAGCATGGAACAAGTCCTGGAATGGAACCCAGATGTGATTATTGCCGGTAGCAAAGGCTTCTATGATAAGGTCTACTCAGATCCCAACTGGCAGAAGATTAAAGCTGTGCAGGATAAACAGGTCTACTGCGTACCTACCAATCCGTTCGGCTGGTTTGACAGACCACCATGTCTGAATGTCATTATTGGTATTCCATGGACTGCAAAAGTACTATATCCGGATAAATTTGCAGACATTGATCTGAAGAGCTTGACAAAGGAATACTACCAGAAATTCATTCATACAGATTTAACTGATAACCAGGTATCCACAATTCTGAGCGAATCGGGACTTACCGATTATTAAGGAAATATTTTTTTATCATTCTCTTTTCTTGTGGAGATCCAAGATCGTTGAACTCATTTTTTGTGAGGAATATTAGGTAAATTATTACATTCATGCATCGCAAAGGAGATAATCTCGCCAATTGAAAAGAGAAATTTATATTGTAAGATTAAGAATTCTCTTTCAGCACACAGTATATTGATCCAGGATCCTCATCAAATTTCTTCATAATATGATACATTTTATGTGAAGATTCTGTATATGTCAATAATTAAATCCTGTTCTGTTCCAAAAAAAATCAGGAGATAGTCGTTCGATAAAAAGAACGATTAGAATGGATTTGATTCGGAGAAATTCCAAAAAAGGTGTTATAAAAATTCGCTCTCTCGGATTCAATATTAAAGGAACAACATTCGGGATGTATTTTTTGAGCAAGAAATAATAATCCCAGTATCCAGCGAGGATTTCCAAAATCCCAGGATACTGGCATAGCAATTACCTTATGATTCTTAATAGCATTGACTTCAATCAAGTTCTCATAACAAAATGTGTAGACATCTTCTTCCGGACAGGAGAATAGACCTGAAATCACAATAATGTCGGGATTCATCCGGATGAGATCATCGGGCCGGATCATGATTCCTGGCATTCCTTTTCTTGGAAGGTCACAGTTTACAGATGTTCCCCCAGCTAAGGTAACAAGTTTTGTTTCAAACCTTCCTTCGTTCAAACAAAAAAGGGGAGTCCCCATCATATAATATACACGTGGCCGGTAAGTTACATCTCTAACACTAACTGTAATTAATTCTATCAATTTTTGAATATAATTACAGAGATTAGTTCCTTCAGAGATGCGATCTGTCAACCTTGCTAGATACATTACTATCTCCAGATATTGGATAGGATCCTGAATTTTCATTTGAAGTGTATCGATATACTTCTCACGCATCATATCAAACCATACCTGTGCATGAGTCTGTTCATCTGTAACTCCAAGACAAACCAATATTGACTCGATAACCTCAAGCGCACGGGTTGATCGGTATCCTCCCATCATCCCCTGCTCCTCGAACTCCTTTGATGCTATCCGGCCATTAATTGGTATCTGGTACCCACAAGCACACGAAGCATTGAGCATTGTTTCGAAAATATGTGCTCCCATAGGTCCGTGCATCTCCCTTCTCATTAGTGTTTTATTACATACGGGGCAGAGCGTGTCTCCGTATGTGCTTCCAGGAGAATTAAATAAATACACATGGGTAAGAAATGCTCGAATCTGATTACATAGATGTTCAGATTCATGAATAGACGGTTCAAAAGATACATCAGCGGTTCCAAAAGCGATAAATCGCATAATCTGAACAGGAATATCAGGAGATATTTTTGCAACCTTAAGGCAGGTTTCCATGATCTCATCTTCTTTTCCTTTTTCATGGATGATTGCTATCTCAAGATGAACTGATGTATTGGCTAACAACTGTATCGTTTGCATAGGGATTTCAGGGTTCGTTGCTCCACACGACACATATGATTCCTTTTTGCATCCCTTCAGGCCAACACTCACACAATCAAGATATGGAATCAACTGTTCCAGCGCGGAACGGGTAAAATAACCATTTGTAGAACATCCAAAGAGTAAACCATGGTCATGAGCACATTTGGCAAGTTCAAGAATTGTGTAAAAAGATACCGCTGGTTCATTTAAACAGAATACTATCCCAATACATTCCAGTTCACGTGTACGAGCAACAACCATCTCCGGAGTGAGAAATTCAAGAGCAGGTGCCAGTTCATCCACCCTTCGCGCTAATATTTCAGATACACAACCAGGGCAGGAGAAATTGCATCCAATGGTGCTTACCTGAAGAAACTTACCTTTTGGGTGAAAATGCACCAGGGGCATCGTTTCTATACTTATTGGAGTGGTAATAAGATAGGAAGAAGGAAATCGTTCAATAATTCTTGTACCATCCGTCGTATACATCTTGCAACGTCCGACTCCATTTTCCTGAATTATGCACCCTTGTTCGCAGATATCACATTGTTGATTGTTCATTTCTGGATATTGTAATATATTTGATGTCATGTCTTTTTGGCCTCTTAAATTTAGATTCTCCATATTATGATATCATAATTAGATCAGAAAGAAAATAGATTATTCGATCAACTTACAAAAAAATAAATGACTTAAAATTACTATCGATGCATATCTTATGATAAACAAACGCGTATAGGTTATCCTAACACGGTTATACTTGGTAAAAAACATGACTGAGCATACCCATTCACCCAATATCACCCGACTCAAACTCTCAATTCTGATCACGGCTCTCTTTTTACTCGTCGAGGTCATCGGAGGATTACTTTCCGGCTCACTTGCCCTGGTGAGCGATGCCGGTCATATGCTCAGCGATCTCCTCTCGCTGATCCTCTCACTCGTGGCCATGATCCTTGCAACGAGTATTGCCACCAAAGAACGGACATACGGACTTCACCGGACAGAGATATTTGCGGGATTTATCAATGCGGTTCTCCTGGTGGTCATCAGTGGGATCGTTATCTGGGAGGCATACCAGCGGTTTCTCTCCCCGACTTCCATTCAGGGCGGAATCATGATGGGAGTCGCTATCATCGGTCTTATTGCAAACCTTGCAATCATCTATCTGCTCCATGGGAGCCATGACCTGAATATGCGGAGTGCATTTCTTCATGTACTGGGAGATACGCTCTCATCTGTTGCGGTCATCGGGGCAGCAGTCTGGATTTATTTCACCGGTCAGGTGCTCATCGATCCGATCCTCTCCGCGATTATCGGAGTGATCATCATCGGAACTGCAGTGGGGTTACTCAGAGAGACGATCGCAATTCTTCTCCAGTTTGCACCCCGATCAGTCAGTTTCGATGAGGTGATTGCAGAGATCAGGTCAGTTACCGGTGTGGAGGATGTCCATCATCTCCACCTCTGGAGTCTCTGTTCAAACATCCATGTCCTCGATACCCATGTCTACTCCTGCGTTCGTGATGTGGATCAGATAGAACAAATGAAACAGGAGATCAAGGAACGGCTTAAGAAGTATCAGATTCTCTATTTGACCCTGGAGTTTGAATGCAACGCCTGCACAACCTGTTCAGTTGTCGAAGAGGTCCGGAGTCATCCTGAGTGAACAGTATAATGACATACCATTCATTGAGAATATCAAACGAGTTTGAACAGAATGTATCAGAAATTCACTCGTTTTATTGGTGATGTCGTGATTTCAGGAAGCAGTGATATTATTCATATTACCGGACTGCTGGCTAATAAAAGGTAAATCGGGATGATTCTCAGTGATTGAAACATATCCAAATCTCATCATTTTCACCCCTTATTCATGTTCCGGAGTGAGCATTTGTTCTCCGAGATCAGTGATCCGATAAATTATCCATGTTCCTTGTTGATCTCCTTCAATGAGATTCCCTTTTTTCAACACGGTAAGGTGATATGAAAGTTTTGAATCTGCGATCTTTACACATTCTTTGATAACACAGACACAGAGCGGTTGGATTGCAAGAAGATAGAGTATTTTTAACCGAATTGGATCTGACAGTGCATGATGGATGCTACTCATCTGTGAGATATGAGCTTGAGAAGGGAGACGTTCACAAAGTTCATCCACTCCTATTACAGAATCCAGAATGCCCTGAACCCGTTCGGGAATATCAATTGATTTCATGAATGTGTCATGCCGGTAGTCTTAGGTTTGTATTCATGAGTATTTTCAAAAATTCAATTAAATATGAAATGCATTCCTATTAATAAACTATGTCACAGGTAATTTCAAAAATATCTCATTGATATAATCTCCATTTCTTTTGAATAATGTTTTGAAGATTATCTGGATGAGGGGTCGTTCATCCGGTAAAAACCCCAACGGTGCCCCGGGTAGGACCGGTGAAAAGGACTTTTTCATGCAAAAAAAGGAGAGCGGGTTTGTGTGGGTGGATAAGCTATCTGTATGGGGATGACTGATTCATGTGAAAAGTTCTAATTTTTCTCTAATTTGTGATCATACTGATCTATTTATCCTAATATCATGTTGAAAATAATCCCGGTTATCGTAATAGCAACAAAGAGTATCCCGGCGAAAATTACCAGCAGCCGAATCTTCAGAACCTTCCTGAGAATTATCATCTCTGGCACTGAAAGGCCAATGACGGCCATCATAAATGCGAGAGCTGTACCCATGGCAACACCTTTTTCTGTCAGAACCTGTAATATCGGAATCATGCCTACTGCATTCATATAAAGCGGGATTCCGATAAGAACGGCCAGGGGAACAGC